>JBEKRJ010000161.1:0-8293 GCA_049518835.1 Solirubrobacteraceae bacterium | reverse complement strand
CGGCTTCTGTCACGAGGTGCTGGCCGAGCTGGGGACGATCGGCGACCTCGAGCCGGGCACGGTGTTCGTCGAGGACGTCTCGGACCTGCTCGAGGAGGTGCTGGACGACCTGTACGTGCGCCGCTTTCACCGCCGGGGCAACGCGCGCTTCGATCGCGCGCAGGCGTTGCGCATCGCGCGGGCGGCGGCGTTCAACCCCACCGACACGCTCGAGCCGCGCGACGCGCCGCCCGACAGCGCGGCGGCGATGCGCTACCGCCTCGCGACCGTGGTCCGGACCGAGCTCGAGCGGCGCAAGCGGCGGCTGGCGATCATGACCTACGACGACCTGCTCACGCGCCTGGCCGACACGCTCAAGGGTCCCAGCGGCGCCGCCGCGGCGGCGCGGCTGCGCTCCCGCTACGAGGTCGTGCTGGTCGACGAGTTCCAGGACACCGACCCGGTCCAGTGGCAGATCCTGCACCGCTCGTTTGCGAACGCGGGCGTCACGCTGGTGCTGATCGCCGACCCCAAGCAGGCGATCTATGCGTTTCGCGGCGCGGACGTGTACGCCTACCTGGTGGCGGCGAGCACGGCTGCGACGCGCGCGACACTGCCGGTCAACCACCGCAGCGACCAGGCGCTGCTCGATGCCTATGACGCAGTGTTCGCCGGCGCACGACTCGGGCACGAGCAGATCGTCTACCGGCGCGCGACCGCGGCGCCCGCCAACCGCGCGCCGCGCCTGCGCGGCGCTCCGAGCGCCGCCGCCTTGCGCGTGCGCGTCGTGCTCCGCGACGAGCCGACGATCGAGCAGACGACCTATGGCTTCGCGAAGGCCCCATCGGTGCGCCAGCACATCGCGCGCGATGTCGCCGCCGACATCGTCGCGCTGCTGTCCGCCGGCGCGCAGCTGGAGCAGCGCGCGCCAGACGGCGCGCCGGCCGACCGCGAGGCGCTCGAGGCTAGGCACGTCGCGGTGCTGGTCCGCACGCACCGCCAGGCCGAGCTCGTGCTCGAGGCGCTGCGCGCCGCGCAGGTGCCCGCCGTCATCAACGGCGCCGGCAGCGTGTTCGCGACCCCGGCGGTTCGCGACTGGCTGACGTTGCTGGAGGCGATCGAGCGCCCGACCGCGAGCTCGCGCGCGGCGGCCGCGGCACTGACGCCGTTCATCGGCTGGACCGCGCAGCAGGTCGCCACCGCATCCGAACGGGACTGGGACGAGGTGCACCGGCGCCTTCACCACTACAGCCGCGTGCTGCGCGAAGGCGGCGTGGCGACGCTGACTGAGACGATCATGGCGACCGAGCAACTGCCCGCGCGTGTGCTCGTCGCCCACGACGGCGAGCGGCGGCTGACCGACCTGCGCCACCTCGGGCAGCTGTTGCACCGCGCCGCGAGCGCCGAACGGCTCGGCGTGACGGCGCTGCGGGGCTGGCTCGCCCAGCGGATCGCCAGCGCTCGACGCGAGGAGGGCGAGGAGGAGCGCGCCCGCCGGCTGGAGTCCGACGCCGCCGCCGTGCAGGTGCTGACGACCCATCGCAGCAAGGGACTGGAGTTCCCCGTCGTCTACTGCCCGTTCTTGTGGGAGCCGGGGTACGTGCCGCGCGACCCCGAGCCCGTGTTCTTCCATGACCCAGCCGCCGGCAACCGTCGCACGATCGACGTCGGGCTAGACAGCCGCGGCTTTGAAGCCCACGTGCGCCAGCACCGGCTCGAGCAGCGCGGCGAGGACCTGCGGCTCGCGTATGTCGCCTTGACGCGCGCCAAGCACCAGGCGGTGATCTGGTGGGCGGGCTCGTTCGGGAGCCGCGACTCGCCGCTGGGTCGGCTGCTGTTCGCCAAAGACGCGGCGGGCAACGTCGCGCCACAGGGGAGCTTTACCGCCAAGGACGCCGATGCCGTCAAGCGGCTGCGAGAGCTGGCGGCGCAGGCGCCGGGCTCGATCAGCGTCGAGCGCTCGACGCTCGGGCTCCCGACCGCCTACCGGCCGCCGCTGGCGCCGGCGGCACAGCTGTCGGCGGCGGCGCTGGGCAGATCGCTGGACCTGCGCTGGCGCCGGACCTCCTACAGCGACATCACCGCGGCCGCGCACGACGCGGTGGTCGCCAGCGAGGCCGAGGAGCAGGCGATCGGCGACGAGCCCGAGGTGCCGGCGCCGATCGCCGAGCTCGCGGCCGGCGAGGGGGGCGGGGCCGACGCCGGGGCGGGCGGGGCGGGCGGGGGGGAGGGCGATGGCGCCGGCTCGACGCTCCCGGGAGCGCTGTCGCGCCCGTCGCTGCTGGCGGACGCCCCCGTCGGGGTCGCGTTCGGGACGTTCGTGCACCGCGTGCTGCAGGCCAGCGAGTTCGCGGCCGCCGATCTGCACGCCGAGCTCGCGTCGCGCGTCGGCGCCCCGGCGGCGCGGCGCTGGCTCGCCGGCGCCGACCCGGCGGCTGTCGTCGCCGGCCTGCAGGCGGCGCTCCAGACGCCGCTGGGCCCGCTCGTGGACGGGTTGCGGCTCGCCGACGTGCGCTGCGCCGACCGCCTCGACGAGCTCGAGTTCGAGCTGCCGCTGGCCGGCGGGGACCAGCCCAGCGGCCGCCTGACGCTGAGCGCGATCGCAGCTGCGCTGCGCGCGCTGCTGCCGGCCGACGACCCGCTCGCGGGCTACGCGGCGCGGCTGCAGGATCCGGCGCTGCGCGCCACCGTGCGCGGGTTTCTGACCGGCAGCATCGACGTCGTGCTGCGGCTGCCCGGTCCGCGGTTTGCGATCGTCGACTACAAGACCAATTGGCTCGCGCCCGCGGGCGCGCAGCTGACGCTGGGCGACTACCGCCCGGCGGCGCTCGCGGCCGAGATGAGCCGCGCGCACTATTGCCTGCAGGCGCTGCTGTACACGGTCGCGTTGCATCGCTACCTGCGTTGGCGGCTGACGGGCTACGACCCCGAGCGCCACCTCGCCGCGGTCCTGTACCTGTTCGTGCGCGGCATGGCCGGCGCTGACACGCCGGTCGTCGACGGTGCGCGCTGCGGCGTGTTCGGCTGGCGCCCCGACGGCGCGCTCGTGCACGCCCTCAGCGACGTGCTCGACCGGGGTGTGCCGGCGTGAGCGAGCCGGACGCCGCGACCGCGCGCGAGGACCCGTTCGACGCGCGCCGCGCGCAGCGCGCGACCGGGGTGTTGCGCGAGTTCAACCAACTCGGGCTGCTGGCCGCGGCCGATGTTCACGTCGCGCAGCGGCTCGCGACGCTGGCGGGCGAGCCGCGGGAGGCCGTCGCGCTCGCATTCGCGTTCGCGGTGCGGGCCCCCCGGCTCGGGCACGTGTTCGTCGACCTCGCGTCGATCTCCGCCACGGCCGGCGCCGAGTCCGAGCAGCCGCTCGACGCGTCCGCGGCGCCGTGGCCCGCGCCCGAAGCGTGGATCGCCGAGCTCGCCGACAGCGAGCTGGTCGCCGTCGGCGAGCAAGGTCCATGCCGCGGGTCGCCGCTGCGGTTGCTCGGCAGCCGTCTGTACCTGGACCGCTACTGGCAGGAGGAGCGCCGCGTCGCCGCTGACCTGCGCCGGCTCGTCGGGGGCGGTCCGGTCGAGGTCTCGGTTGACGCGCTCGGCGCCGGCGTCGGCCGGCTGTTCGCCGACGGCGACGCCGATCCCCGGCAGCGGTTGGCGGCGGCCGCCGGCGTCCTGGCGCGGTTCGCGGTCATCGCCGGCGGCCCCGGCACCGGCAAGACGACCACGGTTGCGCGGATCGTCGCGCTGCTGGCCGAGCAGTCGGCGGCGCTCGGCGCTCGGCTGCCACTGGTGGCGCTCGCGGCGCCGACCGGCAAGGCGGCGGCGCGGTTGCAGGAGGCCGTCCACGAGCAGGCGCTCACGCTCCCGGTCGACGAGCAGGTGAGAGCGCTGCTGCGCGGGCTGCTCGGAGTGACGTTGCACCGGCTGCTGGGCGGGCGGCCTCAGAGCCACAGCCGCTTTGCCCACGATCGCGACCACCGGCTCCCGCACGACGTCGTGATCGTCGACGAGACGTCGATGGTCTCGCTGTCGCTGATGGCACGGCTGGTCGAGGCGGTGCGCTCCGACGCCCGCTTGATCCTCGTCGGCGACCCCGGGCAGCTCGCGTCGATCGAGGCCGGCGTGGTGCTTGCAGACATCGTCGGGCCGGCCGCCGAGCAGCTGCGGATCGGCGCCCGGGTCCGCGCCCAACTCGCGCGCGCGACCGGTTCTGAGGTCCCCGCCGTCGACCCGCCGGCGGGTGCGGGGATCGGCGACGGGATCGTCGTGCTGGCGCGCGTGCATCGCTACGGGGTCGGGATCGCGAGGCTCGCGGAGGCGATCAGGGGCGGTGATCCGGCGGCGGCGATCGACGCGCTGCACAGCGCCCCTGATGAGATCACGTGGCTCGCGCTCGACGCCGACCGGGTCGCCGCAGAGGCCGCGCTGGAGCCGCTGCGCAGCGCGGCGCTGCGGGCCGGACGGGCGGTGATCGAGGCAGCCCGCGCCGGCGCCGCCGGCGACGCGCTGGCGGCGCTGAGCGAGTTCAGGCTGCTGTGCGCGCACCGGCGCGGGCCCCACGGCGCCGCTACGTGGACAGCGCGCCAGCAGCTGTGGCTCGCGCACGACCTCGGCGACCTCGATCTCGAGCAGCGCGACTACGTCGGGCGCCCGCTGTTGATGACCGAGAACGACTACGAGCTCGGGCTCTACAACGGCGACACGGGCGTGATCGTCTGGACGGCGGACGAGGGCGCGCGGGCGGTGTTCGAGCGCGGCGGGCGGCCGCTGGCGTTCAGCCCGCTGCGGCTGGCCAGCGTCGAGACCGTGCTGGCGATGACGATCCACAAGAGCCAGGGCTCGCAGTTCGACACCGCCGCGGTGCTGCTGGGACCGAGCTCGCCGATCCTGACCCGGGAGCTGCTGTACACGGCCGTCACGCGCGCGCGGCGGCGGCTGATCCTGGTCGCGCCCGAGGATGCGCTGCTCGCTGCGATCACGCGCCCGATCGCGCGCGCGTCGGGCCTGCGGCGACGGCTGTGGGGCGACGACTGACGCCGGGCCGGGGCCGTGCGTTAGCGTGGGCAGATGGCGCCTTCAGGGATCCGCCGGTTCGTGGTCGTGCCGCACACCCACTGGGACCGTGAGTGGTACGCGCCGTTTGAGCACTTCCGGCTGGCGCTGGGACGCGTGGTCGACGAGGTGATCGAGGTGCTGGAGCGCGACCCGCTGTTCAGCTCGTTCACGCTGGACGGCCAGGCGATCGTGCTCGAGGACTACCGCGACGTGCGCCCTGATCGCGAGCCACGCCTGCGGGCGCTGCTCGCGGCGGGCCGGATCGAGGTCGGGCCCAGCTATGTGCTGCCCGACGAGCTGCTGGTCGGCGGCGAGTCGCTGGTGCGAAACCTGCTTGCGGGCCGCAGGGTCTGCGAGCGCTTCGGCGCGCCCCCGTCGGCGATCGGCTATCTGCCAGACAGCTTTGGCCATCCGCTGCAGCTGCCCCAGGTCCTGGCGGGGTTTGGGATCGAGTCGATGATCTTCTCCCGCGGGCTCGGCGATCAGCTCGACGAGCTCGGCGTCGTGTTCCGCTGGCGCGCGCCCGACGGCAGCGAGGTGCTGGCGATCCAGCAGCTCGCCGACTACGGCAACTTCGCGGCCGTGGCCGACGCCGACGACGGCGCTGGGCGCGCGCGGGCGATCGTCGAGCGCTTTGGCGGCGCGCTGCAGCGGGCCGCGATCGACACCGTGCTGCTGTGCAACGGCTCGGACCATCTGCCAGTGCAGCCAGAGCTGCCGCGCCTGTGCGCCGAGCTCGAGCAGCGCTTGCCCGGCGCGCAGTTTCAGATCGGCTCATACGGCGACTACGTCGCGCAGCTGGGCGCCCCCGACGTCCCCGCGTACGCGGGCGAGCTGCTCGGCAGCCGGCTGCAGAACGTGTTGCGCGGGGTCAACTCCGCGCGGCTGTATCTCAAGGCGGCGGCGGAGCAGGCCGAGCGGCGACTGCTCGGCGCCGAGACGCGGATCGCGCTCGCGACGCTGCGCGAAGACGGGAAGCCGTTTGCGGGCGCGGAGCTCGAGCTCGCCTGGCGCGAGCTGCTGCGCTGCGAGCCGCACGACTCGATCTGCGGCTGCTCGTGCGACGAGGTCCATCGCGACATGCTGATCCGCTACGCATCGCTGCAGCGGACCCTCGACGAGCTGGCGCCGGGACCGCCGCCGGCCGGGCGGCGCGGTGCCGAGCTGACGGTCGAGGCGATCAACGTGCTGCCGTATCGCCGGCGCGGGCTGATCCAAGCGCCCGGCGCGCGGCCCGCGATCGTCGAGCTGAACGGGTTCGCGGCGCAGACGGTGCGCTTGGGCCCGGGGGGCGATCCCGCCCCGCGCGACGGCGTCACGATCGAAAGCGATCGCCTGCGCGTCGACGCGGCCGCCGACGGCACGCTGACACTGCTCGACAAGGCCAGCGGCCGGCGCCTGCAACGCGTGCACGGGCTCGAGGACGAGCACGACATGGGGGACCTGTACAACTTCTGCCCGGTCGCGGGCGTCGCGCCGCGAGCGCTCGGCGCGGCGGACACGCGCGTGCTCGCCGACGGACCCGATCTGTGGGAGCTGGAGGTGCGCCGGCACGGGGAGCTGGCGGCTGGGCTCGATGCCGAATTGCGCCCGCGCCGCGAGACCGTGCCGATCTCGGTGACGACCGTCGTCAGGCTGGTCCGGGGCGCTGACCGGGTCGAGTTCAGCACGACGATCGACAACGCGGCCTGCGACCACCGCCTGCGGGCGACGTTTCCCGTCGGCGGCTTGCACGACGCCGTGCGGGCGGAGGGCCAGTTCGCGGTCGTCCGCCGCCCGCTGGTGCCGGCCGCGCCGAAGACCCGCTGGGCCGAGCCGCCCGATCTGACCCAGCACACGCTCGGGATCGTCGCGCTTGGGCGCGTCGCGCTGATCACCAAGGGCCTGCCCGAGTATCAGGCCCGGCGCGCCGTCGACGGGTCCGAGCTGTGCCTGACGCTGCTGCGCTGCGTCGGCACGATCTCGCGCGGCGACGGCGTGCTGGCGACGCGGCCGTCGGCCGCCGGCCCGCCGGTGCCGACCCCCGACGGGCAGTGCCTGGGCCGCCACCAGTTCAGCTATGCCCTGCTGCTGGACGCCGACGAGCTCGACGACTGCGAGCTGCTGCGGGCGTCTCAGGACTACCGCTACGGGTTTGAGCTCGGAACCGGCGGCGGCTGGCCGGCACCGCTCGCCATGCACGGCGACGTCGTGTTCTCGTGCCTGAAGGGCGCCGAGGACGGCGACGGGCTGATCCTGCGCTGCTTCAATCCGGCGCCTGCGCCGGCGCCCGTACGCGTGGTCGGGGCGGTCGAGGTCTCGCGCACGCGGCTGGATGAGACCGGCGAGGAGCGACTGACGGACGGTGCTGTGCGGCTCGCTGCGGGCGCGATCGCGACGTTGCGACTGCGCCCGGGCGCCCCGGCGCCAATCAGCCCCGAGTAGGGACGCGCGTCCTCGCTGCGGTGCCGTCACCCGTGCTGCGCCCGGCGCCCGACCGTTATCCGGTGGTGCGCCGGCGCCGCGGTGCGCGCGCCGGGAACGCGGCCGCGAGCGCCTTCTCGGCGTCGAGCAGCATCACCAGATGCTCGCCGACCGCCGCGATCTCCCTGCCGAGGCCGTCCGTGCCGACCGGCACCGGGAGCGGCTCGATCTGCGCCGCCGGAATCCTCCACACGCCCTCGACGCTGTCGACGATCAGCCCCAGCGGTCCCCGGCGCAGCTCGATCACGACGATCCGGGTGCCGCCGGCGATCTCGAGCTGCTTGTCGAGGCGGTTGGAGAGATCGACGATCGGCACGACCCGCCCGCGCAGGCTGATCATCCCGCGCACGAGCGCGCTCGTCGTCGCGGTCGCCATCGGAGCGGTGTAGCGGATGATCTCGCGCACGAGCGCGATCGGCAGCCCGTAGAGCTCGCCGTGCAGCGAGAACACGACCAGTTGCCGTTCGCTCTCAGCCGCGGTCATTGGGGCCGTCGAGGCTGTTGCCACGCGCCGCGCAGCACCCGCAGCGCGTTGCCGGCGCAGATCTTGTCCGCGTCCTGCGCGCCGTAGCGCTCGCGCAGTGACCGCTGCAGCGCGCTCATCCGGCCCATATGCTCGAGCCCGCACAGGGCGGGCTTGATGTAACCGTCGAGGTCTGAGCCAATCGCGATGTGGTCACAGGACCCGGTGAGCTCGCCAACATGGTCGCCGTTGCAGGGCGCGAACAGAGTCCTCGAAGGACCGGTGCGGGCCCGGCAATCCGTCGGTGATGAAGTGCTCGCACATGAAGTGCTCGCACATGAT
>JBEKRJ010000160.1:0-8300 GCA_049518835.1 Solirubrobacteraceae bacterium | reverse complement strand
GCTGCTCGTGATCACGCACGCGACCGACTCGCTGGAGGGCTTCGATCGCGTCGTCGCGCTCGCCAGCGGGCAGCTGCAGGCCGGTTAGGTCCTTATCCGCCGTTGCGCGCGTAGACGGCGAAGAAGTCGCGGTCGTCCGGGGTCAGATAGCGGGTCGCGTCGCGGGTCATGCCGGGCAGCAGCTTCTGCGGGTCGCCGGCGCCGAACGCGCCGTAGAAGTTGAACGTCACCCATTCGGAGTTGATGTCGAGCTCCATCGCGCGGACCGCGCCGGCGCGCTGCAGGATCTGGGCGAGGCTGGTCGCGGTCTGGTCGTCGGCGGCCGCGTAGATCAGGTTGCCGCGGGCATCGACGCCGATGCCCGAGCGCCACACGCGCACGGCGCTGCCGAGCGTCGCGCCCCATTGCGGGCCGTCGCCGAGGTCGGGGTTCAGCTGCCCGCCGGACACGATCAGCGGCAGGTTCTGGCGGGCGAACTCGACCGTCGGGCCGGGGTCGGGTCCTCCCGTCCAGGTGCGGACGTCGGCGGTGCCGTCGCCGTAGCGCAGCAGCGTCGCCTGTCCGTCGCGCAGCGGCGCGTAGACGTGGCGCAACGCGACGAAGCCGCCGTCGTCGTCCTCGAGCTTGAAGCCGCTGTTGAAGGTCGCCAGCAGCCGGCCGTGCAGCTGCGGCGGCACCTCGGCGGCCACCGACCCCGCGTTGGGCGGCTCGTAGCGCCCCGGATACAGCTGCAGCCACGCACGCGAGGCATCGATCCACGCCACGCCCGCGACCATCCGCGGATAGCTCGGATCGGGCCGGAACGTGGTCACGAGGATCGCCGGCGCGCCGCGCACGAGCGGCCCGGTCGACTGCCATTGCCCCTCGCCTGGCAGCCACGGGCTGATCACCGGGGTGATCGCCGGCGGACGGTAGGTGATCGGCGCGACCGTGCCGCCGACGCCGACCGCCGGCAGCGCCTTGAGCGCCGGGCCGCCTGTCGCCGGGGCGGTCAGCGAGTAGTACGCGGCCTCGACCTCGGACACCACCCCGGCCGCGCCGTTGTCGCGCATCCACTCGACCGCGCGCACGCCGATGCCGACGTTGGAGGGCTGCACGATCGCGCCGGCGAGCGAGACGGTCGCGTCGGCGAGCGCCAGCAGCGCCGCGAGCACGGCGATCCGCCGCCGGCGCAGACGCGCCGCGCGCTGAGCAGGCGACTCCGAGCGCGCGCCGGCCGCTGCCCGCGGGCGCGCGCGCGCCGGCGCCTGCACGCCGGGGTCCGCGACCGCACCCGCCCGCGCCCGCGTCGTCGCAGCGCCAACGCGCGGCCGCTGGTCGGCGCCGCTCAGCAGCCGCGCCTCGTAGTCGGCCACCAGCGAGCGATTACGCCGAGCCATAGACGCCTCCGGCAAAGAGCGCCGCCCAGATCACCTGACTCCGTTCCACGCCAACCGCGCCGACCCTGCTCGCCGGCGCTGAGAATCTTGCGAGCGAGCGCGCCGGGCTATGCTCCGAGCCGATGATCACCGACGCGCTGCAAGGCAAGGCCGCGCTCGTCACCGGCGCGGCGAGCGGCATCGGGCGCGCGGTCGCCCAGCGACTGCAGGACGCCGGCATGGACGTGCTCGCGGTCGACCTGCGCCCAGATCCGGACGGGCCGGGGATCCCTTATCAGGCGGACCTGACGGTCGCCGATGCCAACGCCGGCGCGGTCAGCGCCGCGCGCGAGCGCTTCGGACGGCTGGACCTCGTCGTCGCCAACGCCGGCGTCCAGCACGTGGCCCCGGTCGAGGAGTTTCCGGTCGAGCGCTGGGAGACGATCGTCGGGCTGCTGCTGACGAGCCCGTTCCTGCTGGCCAAGTACTCATGGCCGGCGCTGCGCGAAGCCGGCGCGGGCCGCTTCGTCGTGATCGCGTCGGTGCACGGGCTGGTCGCCTCGCCGTACAAGGCCGCGTACGTGTCGGCCAAGCACGGCGTACTCGGGCTCGTCAAGACGCTGGCGCTCGAGGGCGCCGGCGACGGGATCACGGTCACCGCCGTGTGTCCGGGCTACGTGCGCACGCCGCTGGTCGAGAAGCAGATCGCCGACCAGGCGCGCGTCCACGGCGTGCCCGAGGAGGAGGTGCTCGAGCAGGTGATCCTCGCGCCACACGCGGTCAAGCGGCTGATCGAGCCCGCCGAGGTGGCAGATGTGGTCGCGTTCCTCGCCGGTCCGTCCGGCCGCGCGTTCACCGGCGTCCCGGTGACGATGGACCAGGGATGGAGCGCTAGGTAGGGCACCGACCGGGCCGCGCCCGAAGCGGCCACGATGCCAAGCCAATCGCCCGCGTCCTCGTCGGGCTTTGCCGCTGGGCGCCGCCGGGCGCGGCCCGGCCCCATGCCACCCCCGACTCCCGACCCTGTCACCCGCGCGAGGCTGCGAGCGCCTCGCCGACCGCCGCCGCGAACGCGTCGACGTCCTCCTCGGTCGTGTCCCACGAGCACATCCAGCGCACCTCGTCGCGCTGCTCGTCCCAGACGTAGAACGCGTAGTGCTCCTGCAGCGCCGCCGTGGCCACCGCCGGCAGCGTCGCGAACACGGCGTTGGTCTGCACCGGCCGCGTGATCGTCAGCCCCGGGAGCTCGCGCACGGCGTCGGCGAGCCGCGCGGCCATCGCGTTGGCGTGCTCGGCGCAGCGCAGCCACAGATCGTCGCCCAGCAGCGCCTCGAACTGCGCCGCGATGAAGCGCATCTTCGACGCGAGCTGCAGCGACTGCTTGCGCACGTACTGAAAGCCGTCGGCGAGCTCGGGCGCGAGGATCACGACCGCCTCGCCCCCGAGCAGCCCGTTCTTGGTGCCGCCGAACGACAGGATGTCGACGCCGACATCGGTGCTCAGCAGCGCCAGCGGCACGCCCAGCGCCGCCGCCGCGTTGGCCAGCCGCGCCCCGTCCATGTGCACGAACAGGCCGCGGCCGTGGGCTAGCTTGCAGATCGCGCGCAGCTCGTCGCGCGTGTAGACGGTGCCCAGCTCGGTGCACTGCGAGACCGACACGACCCGCGGCTGAACGGCGTGCTCGTCGCCGATGCGCGCGATCAGCCGCTGCACCGCGTGTGCGGTCAGCTTGCCGTGCTCGCCGGCGGCGGTCAACAGCTTGACGCCGGCGATCCCCTCAGGCGCGCCGCATTCGTCGACGTTCAGGTGGGCGCTATCGGCGCAGATCACCGCCTGCCACGGCCGGCACGCGGCTCGGAGCGACAGCACGTTGGCGGCCGTTCCGTTGAACACCAGGAACGCCAGCGCGCCGGTGCCGAAATGGCGCGCGAACAGCGCCTCGACGCGCTGGGTGTGCTCGTCGTGGCCGTAGCCGCGCGCGTGACCGACGTTCACGCGCGCGATCGCCGCCAGCACGGCGGGGTGGATCGTGGCGTTGTTGTCCGAGGCGAAGCCGCGATTCACGCCGCGAGCTTACTTCGCAGCGACGTGTAGAAGATCGACAGCGGGAACTCGTCGTCGAGCACCTCGTCGACATACGGGCGCGGGTCCTCGAGGTCGGTGAAGCCCCGCTTGGCGGCCACCCAGCGCGAGCCGGTCGCCGGCGCGACGCTGGCAGCGACAAGGTCGTGCGCGGCCGCCCAGTGCTGCAGCTTGGTGCGGTCGATGCCGGCGCGGTAGAGCTCGTGCACCTCGTCGTACAGCGCCCGCACGCCGTCGGCGACCCGCTCCCAGTCGATCGTCAGCCGGTTGTCGGTCCAGTGCAGATAGCGGTGGCGGTGCAGGTAGGCGAACAACAGCTGCCCGCCGAGCCCGTCGTAGTTGCGCACCCGCGCGCCGGTGATCGGGAAGCGCAGCAGCCGGTCGAGCAGGATCGCGTACTGCACGTGGCGCGCGAACGCGACCCCGTCGCGCTCCAGCTCGCTCGCCTGCGTGAACGCGGTCAGGTCGCAGCGCAGCTCCTCGAGCGCGTACATCCAGTACGGGGCGCGCTGGCGGATCATGAACGGATCGAACGGCAGGTCGCCGTGGCTGTGGGCGCGGTCGTGGATCAGGTCCCAGAGGATGTAGGCCTGCTGGGAGATCTCGGGGCTGGCCAGCATCGAGGCGGCGTCCGGCGGCAGGTTGAGCGCCAGCAGGTCGGCGGCCGCGCCGGCGATCCGCCGCAGCCGCTGCGCCTCGCGGTCGCAGAAGATCGCGCCGAAGTTGTTCACCGGGCGCCCCGCGACCGAGAAGGTCTCGGGAAACAGCGTCGCGCACTCGCTGTCATAGCCGCGCGTGTGGTCGACGAGCTCGACGGGGACGAACTTCGGGTTCTGGTAGCGGCAGCGCTCGAGCTCGGCGATCCAGTGCGGCCACGGGACGCGGACGATCAGCGCCTCGAAGCAGGTGTCGCGCGAGCCGTTCTGCTTGTACATCGGGAAGAACACGAGCTGCTCGATCCCGTCGCGGCGGTCGCGGTCGGGTCTGAACGCGTCGAGCGCGCGCGTGAAGTCCGGCTTGGCAAAGCCCGCTTGCGCCCACGCCGTTAGATCCGCGCGCGCCGCCGTGAGGTAGTCGTGCTGGTGCGCGAACCGGGGCGCGAGCGCCACCAGCGCGGCGTCGATCGCCGCCACGTGGCGGCCGGCCGCGTCGCCGTCGCCGTGCAGCGAGCCGTCGGGGGCCTGCAGCAGCGCAAGCGCGTTGGTGTGGTCGCGCAGGGTCACCCAGTCGCGGTCCTCGCCGGCGCGCGCTCGCGCGCGGCCGCGATCGAGCGCGCGAGCGCCGGCCGCCCAGTAGACGAGGTTGACCCACAGGGCGCGGTGGTCAAGCGCCTCGAGGCAGTCGTCGCCGAAGATGTCTGAGTCCGCGAGCACCACGACCCGGCCGGCGCCGCACTGCTCGGCGACGATCACCGGCGCGCCCGGAACCGAGGCCGTCGCGTGCGTGCGCGCCAGCACCCGCGCGCCGTTGGCCACGCTGATCGTCGTCGCGCGGTACAGGCAGACCTCGTGCACCCGCGCGAGCAGGTCCCCCCCGCGCCCGCTGCCGCCGTCGCCGAGCGCCGGCAGGATCCAGCTGGGGGCGGTCAGGCAGTGCTCGTAGTCCTGCACGGTGTCGTTCTCGAGCCGCAGCGCGAAGCGCGCGAGCAGCTCGTTGAGGTTGTTGCCGTACTTGTCCTGCTCGGTCTCGCCGAGCACGATCAGGCCGCCGCCCGCGCGCACGAACGCCTCGATCGCGTCGAGTTCGGCGGCGCCCAGCAGCGGCTCGCCGGTGCCGGTCGTGCGCTCCCAGCGCGGATCGGACGGGTGCGCGAGCACCAGCACGTCGCAGTCGTCGAGCGTCTCGCGCGTGAGCGGCTGGGCGTTGGCCTGCACGACGAAGTCGCGCTGCGCGACCGCCGCGGCGGCGCGCGCGTACGAGCAGTCGCCAGGGTGGGCGGGCTGCATCCGGCGCGCCAGCTCGGGGCGGATCGTCCACGCCTCGCTGTGCGCCTCGTCGAACAGGACTCGGGCCATCGCGCTGGTCAGCGTAGCGGGCGTCCGAACCGCTGTCGATGCCGATTTGGACGTAATGTCTGCAATGGATCGACGGATGGACGCGACTGATCACAAGATTCTTGCGCTGCTCGTGCAGGACGGCCGGCGCACATACGACGACATCGGCCGGCGGGTGTCGCTGTCGGCGCCGGCGGTCAAGCGGCGCGTCGACAGGCTCCGCGACGCCGGCGCGCTGCAGGGCTTCACGGCGCTCGTCGACCACGCCGCGCTGGGCGACCACACCGAGGCGCTGATCGAGCTGTTCTTCGCCCCCGGCACGCTGCTCGACGCCGTCGCCCAGACGCTGCGCCGCCACCCCGAGGTCGTCGAGGCGTGGAGCGTGACCGGCGAGGCGGACGCAATCGCCCGCGTGCGCACGCACGACAACGCCGACCTCGAGCGGCTGATCATGGAGCTCCAGCGTGACGGGCTCGTGCAGCGGACCCGGTCGCAGGTCGTGCTGTCGCAGCTGGTGCGTCAACCCGAGCTGTAGCTGGCACGCCGGCGCGGGGCGGCCGCGGACGAGGGCGCGGGGCGCGGGGCGCGGGGCGCGGGGCAACCTTGTCACGACTATGTCAAGGTTCGGTAGGATGGGCGGCATGCGAGATTTCCTGGCTGCCGCCCGCGAGCGCGTGGTCGTCTTCGACGGGGGCATGGGGGCGACGCTCGAGCAGTTCGAGCTGAGCCTCGAACACGACTACCGCCTCCCCGGCCGCTGCCACGAGGCGCTCGTGCTCAACCGTCCCGATGTGATCGAGCACGTCCACACCTCGATGCTCGACGCCGGCGCGATCGTGATCGAGACCGACACGTTCCAGGGCTCGCGACTGAAGCTCGGCGAGTGGGGCCTCGCCGACCACACGGAGGAGATCAACTTCAAGGCGGCCCAGATCGCGCGCAAGGCGGCTGGCGAGCAGCGGTTCGTCGCCGGCTCGCTGGGCCCGACGGGGTTCCTTCCCGCCAGCGACGACCCGACGCTCGGCGCAATCACGTTCGCCGAGCTCGTCGACGTGTTCGCGCAGCAGTGCAGCGGGCTGATCCGCGGCGGCGCCGACCTGCTGATCATCGAGACCGCACAGGACATCCTCGAGCTCAAGGCCGGGGTGCTCGGCGCCCGCGAGGCGTTCACTCAGACCGGCCGCCGGCTGCCGATCCAGTGCAGCGTCTCGCTGCTGCCCCAGGGCGGCAAGATGCTGCTCGGGACCGACATCAGCGCGGTGCTGGCGACGCTCGAGGCGCTCGACGTCGACGTGATCGGGCTCAACTGCTCGACGGGGCCCGAGGACATGCGCGACGCGATCCGGTTCTTGGGCGAGCACTGCCCGGTGCCGGTGCACTGCATCCCGAATGCCGGCCTGCCGCTGCAGGGCCCCAACGGCGAGACGATCTTCCCCGAGCGGCCCGAGCCGCTGGCGAACGTGCTCGGCGAGTTCGTCGAGCGCTACGGCGTCTCGATCGTCGGCGGCTGCTGCGGCACCACGCCGGCTCACATCGAGGCGATCGCTGCGCGCGTCGGCGGCCGCAAGCCGGGCGCGCGGCCGGAGCGCAGGGCGCCGCACGTCAGCGCGATGATCGCCGCCACGCCGCTGGTCCAGGACCCGCGCCCGACGCTCGTCGGCGAGCGCGTCAACTCGCAGGGCTCGCGCAAGGCCAAGGAGCTGCTGCTGGCCGACGACTACGACGGGCTGGCGACGATCGCCGAGGATCAGGTCGCGGGCGGCGCGCACGTGCTCGACGTGTGCGTCGCGCTGACCGAGCGCGAGGACGAAGCCGAGCAGATGCGCCAGCTCGTCAAGCGCATCAGCCTGACGCAGCCGGCGCCGATCCAGATCGACTCGACCGAGCCCGACGTGATCGAGGCCGCGCTGGGGCAGATCCCAGGGCGCGCGATCGTCAACTCGATCAACCTCGAGGCGGGTCGCGCAAAGCTCGACCGCGTCGTGCCGCTCGCAAAGACCCACGGCGCGGCGGTGATCGCGCTGACGATCGACGAGGTCGGGATGGCCAAGACGGCGGCGCGCAAGCTCGAAGTCGCCCGACGGCTCACCGCCCTGTGCTGCGACGAGCACGGGCTCGACCGCGAGGCGCTGATCTTCGACTGCCTGACGTTCACGCTCACGACCGGCGACGAGGAGTGGCGCCCCAGCGCGGTCCAGACGATCGAGGGGATCCGCGCGATCAAGGCCGAGATCCCGGGCGTCAAGACCTCGCTGGGGGTCTCGAACGTGTCCTTCGGCGTCGGCCTGCCCGCGCGCAGCGCGCTCAACAGCGTGTTCCTGCACCACTGCGTCGAGGCGGGGCTCGATCTCGCGATGGTCAACCCCAACCACATCACCCCCTACGCGGAGATTCCCGAGCTCGAGCGCGAACTCGCCGACGACCTCGTGTTCAACCGCCGCGAGGACGCGCTGGAGCGGTTCATCGCCCATTTCGAGGCCAAGGGGCCCGCCGAGGAGGCCGGTGCCCAGGCCGACCCGACCGCCGGCATGGAGCCCGAGCAGGCGCTGCACTTCCACATCCTGCGCCGCAAGAAGGAGGGCGTCGAGGATTGGATCGACCGCAGCGTCGACAAGCTCGGGGCGGTGCCGACGCTCAACGAGGTGTTGCTGCCGGCGATGAAGGAGGTCGGCGACAAGTTCGGCGCCGGCGAGCTGATCCTGCCGTTCGTGCTCCAGTCGGCGGAGGTCATGAAGCGCGCGGTGACCCAGCTCGAGCGCTATCTCGACAAGCTGGAGGGCTACACCAAGGGCACCGTCGTGATCGCCACGGTGTTCGGCGACGTGCACGACATCGGCAAGTCGCTGGTCAACACGATCCTCACCAA
>JBEKRJ010000159.1:0-8308 GCA_049518835.1 Solirubrobacteraceae bacterium | reverse complement strand
AAGGTCGTACCCATGCTCGCCGAGCACTTCGAACTGCTCGCGCCCGACTTCCTCGGCTTCGGCGCATCTGACAAGCCGCCTCACTACGGGTACTCGCTTGGCGAGCAGGCCGACCTCGTGCAGGCAGTGTGGGAAACGGAGGGCGTCACCGCTACGACGGTCGTTGCCCACGACTACGCGGTCTCGGTGACCCAGGAGTTACTCGCGCGCCACGGCGAGGGGACGCTCAGCACGGAGATCGAGCGCGTCCATTTCCTCAACGGCGGCCTGTACCCTGGACTTCACCGCCCGCAGCCGATCCAGACCGCTCTGCTGGATCGCGAGCAGGGCCCGCAAATCAGCGCCAAACTCACGAAGGAGCTTTTCGTCGCAGGCCTGGCGCCGACCTTCGCCTCCGACTACGACTCGACCGCAGATGCGGTTCAGGTCTGGCGCTCGTTACGCCGCGACGACGGCTACAAGCGCCTCCACCTGCTGATCGGCTACATGACCGACCGTAAGCGCAGCGAGGCGCGGTGGGTCGGCGCGCTCGAGCGAACCGGCGTCCCACTGGCGTTCGTCTGGGGGATGCTCGACCCGGTCTCGGGCGCAACGATGGCGCAGCGTATCCGCGAGCGCCTGCCGCGGGCGCCGTTCACCGCGCTCGAGGACGTCGGTCACTGGCCGCCGCTCGAGGCTCCGGCGCGAGTGGCCGCCGCAATCCTCAACGCGTAGGATCCCAGCCATCGAACACCACCTCGCACAACTCAACGTCGGCCTCGCGAAGGGTCGATTGACGGTGCGGTGATGGCGGGCTTCAAAGCGGCGCTCGAGCCGATCAACGCGCTCGCCGACGAAGCCCCCGGCTTCGTCTGGAGGCTGCGCACCGAGGACGGCGACGCGACCGCGATCCGCCCGTACGAGGACGAGCGGATGATGGTCAACATGTCGGTGTGGGAGTCGATCGAGGCACTGCGCGCATTCGTATACACGAGCGGCCACACGTCGGTGATGCGCAACCGCAAGCGGTGGTTCGAGAAGCTCGAGACGTATCTCGTGCTCTGGTGGGTGCCAGCCGCCCACGAGCCGACGATCGAGGAGGCCAAGGAGCGCCTCGAACACCTGAGGCGCCGCGGCCCGACCCGCTACGCGTTTTGCATTCAGGGCGAGCTTCCCAGCGCCGGGCGCCAATCTCGACGCGGCGCTCGTCGACGACGGGCGGCCGTCGGGCGCTCGGTGGCAGGCCGACTTTTCTCGCGGCTAGCAGGCTGTCCGGTCGCGCCGCTCGGGCAATCGAAGGCCTCTGCGCTGACGCGCCACGGTGTGATTCCGTGCCGTGGCGCGAAGTCACGGGACCGGTGAGCGCGCCTGGCCGATCACGTGCACCTCGAGGGACGCGAGCTCTTCCCGCTGATCGAAGCAGCCATCCCTGAGTCCGAGCTACGCGGACTCGCGACGAGCGACTGCTAGCCGCCCGACTTGTGCCCCGTGTGCTCTTCGGAGAAATCGTCGCTTGGCTGCCGTCCTGCTCCGCGTCCCTGCGTTGGGTCATGGTAAGCCTGTTGGCCGTGGGTGTGTTCCCCGGAGAAGTCCTCGCCTGGCTGCGGTGCCCTCTCGCGTCCCTGCGTTGGGTCATGGTAAGCCTGTTGGCCGTGGGTGTGTTCTTCGGAGAAGTCCTCGCCTGGCTGCGGTGCCTTCTCACGTCCCAGCGTTGGGTCGGTACTCATGGTCTCTCCTCGCGGCTACAGCCGCCTCGGACACGACGGCGAAGGGAACGCCATCGTATCTCTCGCGACGAGGCACCGCAACGTCGCGATATGGCTGACGACGGTGGCGAAGACGTTGTCGCGCCCCGCGCGAGGCTCGACCGAGCGATCGCGGGCCGGCCTACCACACGCGCAACCACGACAATCGGGCTGGTCGGTCAGCCCGTCGCGGCTGAGGGCAGGGAGTGCTGTCGCCGACAGGCGTTCGCGTTGCAGCCGGACTGGGGAAAACCCAACATCCGTTGAAGGGGGCGAGAAAAAAGACCACCGGTTGTCCGTCGGACCGAATTGCGGGACTGCCGTGGCCGATCCGTCCCGGACGGCTCCAAGATGCGGTCGGCGGTGTTTCACATCGCTGCCCGTTCGATAATCGTTGTGGTTCCGGGCGGGCTGACTCGGAGGCGATCGGTCATCGCTGCGTATTGGAACAGTGCGACGCGCCCGTCGACGGGCTGGGCAAGATGGCTCGATCTGTCGCGTCGCAGCGGGATCACGATCTTCGGGTCGAGGATGTGAGTGAGCCGCCCATGCGTCGTGGACAGGCACGATCGTCGGAAGCGCATCGGCCTTCCTACCGAGGGTGCTGGTGGGTCGCGCGATCGAGGACGGTACGAACAGGGTCGTCATGCAAGCGCGGCGGCGATCGCCGCGACGTACCGGCGCAGGCGCCGCGACGCGTGCGCGGAAGTGCGGATCGGTGCGGATTGATCGTTCTACCTTGACGTGATGTGAGAAGGTTGGCGGCGGTGGATAGTCACGCCGCGCTGACCGGTGGGCGCCCGCTCCCGAACCGCGACACGGCTTCGTCGACCTGGTCGCCGTGCGTCCACGCGATTGCGCGTGCCGTTTCGATCACGATGGGCTCCAGTTCCTGGGCGGCCCTGATTTGCAGGACGCAACCTCGCATTTAGCTCTCGCTTGCCGCTTGGCGTTGTCTATTCGGCTTGTAGTCCGGTGGTGGTTCTGGAGAGGGCGGTCCAGGTGGCTGGTCCGAGTGCGCCGGCGATCGTGACGAGTAGTGCGGCGAAGGCGAGGAGCGCGAGTGTGCCGGGGTTGTAGGCTGGCGGCAGGCCGACATGTGCCGGGGGGATCGGAACGGTCCTGCGCGTCGACCGGACGCACACGAGGGCAAGTCGTTTAAGCTCAGCGTGAGGTCAGGAGGTAGCGGACAATGTGGGGAGGCACGGCGCGTGATGCGTCAGCCCCAGACGGGGATGGACGTCCTGAGGTGCCGGCTGGCGGTACGACCTGGGAGAGTGCGCCTGTCTGATTCGAGCAAGCCCTCCAAGACCAAATCAACGAGGCCGCTAACGCGGCCTGAAAAGATGACCTGTTCGTGACCTTTCAGCGGCCATGCGGAGCTAGTAGCCGGCGGCTTCCAACTGGCGGCTGGGCGCGACAGGGAGCGTCGGGGCCAGCCCGCTCGTGCACGCCGCGAGAGTCGCGCTCTGGGGTCGGACCAGGGCTGCGGGGCGGCCGGCTGGACAGGTGCCCTTCAAACGGAGGAGGCGCCGGGGCCGAGAACGCCGGGAATGCGTGTGGTCCCGGGGCGGCGAGCACGGGAGATCCGATCAGCGACATCGGCTACTTTGGGCGTGAGATGGCTGTCAGATAGATCGGCTTCAGGCGCGTCGACGGATCACCCGGAGTGAATTCGGCCGACCTTGCGCCTGTCCGGCGCCAACGTGGATCGCGGCACGATAGAGGTCGCGCCGCGAACGTGGGGGGGCACTCACGGGCCCACGGCCTGAATCGCGGATCCCTAGAATCGGTGGGAGCGCGGACGTAGCTCAGTCGGTAGAGCGTCGGCTTCCCAAGCCGAAGGTCGCGGGTTCGAGACCCGTCGTCCGCTCCTCTTGTTTCCCCCGCAAATGACCGGAAAGCTCGCCGGTCCAGGGGGTGCCGAGGTCAGATGTCGTGGCCCGGAAGTGGCCCAAACGGTCGCAGCGTGCCCTCGCGACCCCGCTCGCGCTCGGCGTCCAGGGCGTCCATCCGACCGGCGATGCTGGCCGTCGCGCCGTCGAGTAGCGCTCCGTAGCTGCGCTCGATCATGAGCACGGACGTACCCATGATCTTCGCCAGCTCGAAGACCGAGACGCCGGCAGCGAGCGAGTCAGACGCGAAGGTGCTTCGCAGGTCGTAGATCCTGGCAGGCAGGCGTACGCCGGCCGCCTCGATCGCAGGTGCCCACACACGACGACGAAAGTCGTCGATGTTCAGCACTGTGCCGCGTGGCGACGGAAACACCCGCGGCACCTCGATCCGCGGCGGGACGACGTCGAGCGCATCGAGCGCGCGCCGTGACAGCGGAACCTGCCGGCGCGAGCGCGTCTTCTTGCCAAGCTCGACAATCTTGCCGGCGCTTACAGTCCGCGCAACCCGCAGCAAGCGCGCACTGCGGTCGACATCACGCCGCTCGAGCGCCTGCCACTCCTCCGGCCGTAGCCCGCTCGCCGCGGCGAACGCAGGCAACGCTGCGTACATCGGCGGAAGCTCCACTGAGATCCCCGCCAGCTCGTCTCGATCAAACACGCGCACTGCCCGCGGGGAAGGCTGGCGATTGCGTCCGGCGAGCTTCGCGGGGTTGCGATCCATGTAGCCCCACCGCACGGCCGCCTCGAGGCACTGACGGAGCGCCTCCCAGCCTCGCATAGCGCACGCGCTCCGGCTGGTTGGCACGCCATGCGGTGATCTCGGACGCCATACCTTCCAGCTCGCGCAACGGGACAGTGCCGTATGCGCGCTCTACGTGGCGTAGCCTCTCAGTCAGTGTTGTGATCGTCCGCGGCCTTACGGTCGCGCCGTGGCGCTCGAGGTACAGCGCCAGGAACTCCGCCAGCGTTAGCTTCGGCATTGGCGCGGGATCGCCGCGCAGCTGCGGTTCGATGATCTCGCGGTAGTGCGCGCGTGCGGCCGACCTGGAAGGAAAAGGCGACTTGCGACGACGAACGCCCTCGGCGTCGTACCAACGCAAGCCCATCTTCCGAGCCGCCTTCCGGGCGCAATGAAGACGGCGAGGAGATGCCGTTCTAATGGGCGGGAAAGCAACGACCGCGGCCGAGGGGCTGCGGTTGTGAGGCAGCTCGCCCGCCTACTTACCGCGCGCGAGGTCGCCGGGCTGATCGGCGTCAGTAGCGAGACGGTCCTGCGGTGGACGCGACGCGGCGAACTGCCGGAATCGGCACTCTTGGCCCAAAGGGGGCCATCCGTATTTGCTTGGCCCCCTTTGGGAGCCTCGACCTGGGAATCGCCCGTATCTACGGGGTTTTCGCAAAGGGGGCCATCGTCTGATTTGCAAAGGGGGCGATCGTCGCTTGGCCCCCTTGATCGACCGGATTTAGGTGCCACGTCCAGGGTCCTTGGAAGCCGTCCTTGGCGACCTCGGCGCCGATGTTCTGCCGTGCCCGTTTGAGGGTCCGTTCGGCGATGCCGAGGCTGCGTGCGGCGGCCTGCATTTGCTTGGCAGGCTTCGGTCCGGAGGCGAGCTCGGCGCGCAGGAACGCCTCGGCCTCGTCCACAGCGGACTGCTCACCGTCGTCGTCTTGGGAAATGCCTGAGCAGGTCTTGACCGGTCGCGTCCGATTCGCCGATGTGTGTGATGGCGGCGGTGGTGATCGGCGCGCCGGCCCAGTCGTGGACGGTTGCGGGCCGGATTTTGTAGACGAGCGAGGGGGCGAGTCTGGCCAGGTTGCTGCTTGTGGTCGCGAGTACGCGGCGGCTGCCGGCTTCGCCGTCGGGGTCGTTAGGGTCGTGGCCGAGGAGCATCGCGCCGCGGATGATCTGGGTGAATGCGGCGCTCCCTTCGTGGCGTAGGAGGGGGTCGGTGGAGGCGCCTTTGTTGAGGTGGATGACGACGAAGATCGCGCAGCCTGCTTGGCGGGCGATCGCGTTGAGGCTCGCGAGCGCTTGGCGAACCTGCTGGGACTTGTGCGCGTCGAACTTGCCGTCGACGAATTCGACCAGCGGGTCGACGACGGTCATCGCCGCGTTGATCTCGGTGATTCGACGGCGTAGTTCGTCGGCGTCTTGGGGGATGCGGAACGGGACGGGCTCGTCCCGGGTTCCCATTTGGAAGAGGTGGACGCGCTTGGTGTCGGCGTCGGCGGCGATGAGCCGGGGGGTGAGCGTGTCGCCGGGGTCGTCCTCGGTGGTGAGGAGGATCGCGTCGCGGGGTCCGTCGAGGTCGCCAGCGAGGGTGCCGCGCGTGAGGTCGGCGATGATGCGGCTGTAGAGCAGGCCCTTGCCGATCTTCGGGCGGCCGGCGAGGCCGGTGATCTTGCCGAGCGCGATTCGTCTTGCCAGGCCCATTTGATCGCGACGGGCTTGATCTCGCTGAACGGGATCAGGACTGATGACGGCTCGCCACCGTCTGGGGGCTGGTTGACGACGTGCAGGACGTGTTCTGCGGCGCCGGTCATAGGATCCCGAGCCCTTCGAGGAGATTGATCGCTTCGAGCTTGATCCGAACCTCGCGGCCGATCTGGTCGCCGGTTGCGTGACAGGCCTCGCAGCCGACGCGGCCGTCGCTGTCGATGAACAGCGACCGCCGGCTGCGGTCAGCGTCGGGGTTGGTTTCGTCGGCTGGGCAGCAGGGGCAGTCCCAGCGCCAGACGCGGATGCGGGCGCGGACGTGACGGCCGTTTGAGTCGGTCAGGTGCTCGGGTGTGGTGACGGCGGGGCCGAGCGCGCGTTCGAAGCGCTCGACGAGCGCCGGGACTGCTCTGGCGTCAGCGGCGGTCGGCTTCATGGTCTGTGCGTCGGAACAGGTGGGTGGTCTCGCAGTCGAGCGCGTTCATCGCCGCGCCTGAGAGCGCGAGCGAGACGGCGTCGAGCGCGGCGAGGGCGGTCGCGAGCTCGCGGTCGGCGTGGCCGGCGTGGGCGAGCTCGTGGCGCAGGTGGGTGACGCGCCAGTACGCGTCGATCAGCTGCGCGGCCCGGCCTCCGCCGCGAGGCGGCGGCGGTGCTGCGGGAGCTAGCTTGAGGCGGGAGTCGGTAGGATCGGTGCTGTCCATAGTCGCTTCTTTCTGAGAGCGGTGGTTGCGGTGAGAGCCGGGGTGGCGGCCCCGGCTTTTGCATTTCTGACGGGCTGGCTGTGGTGGGCGAGCTCGGGTTCGTCCACAGCGGGAGGGGCGGTCGGGGCTGCGGCGCGTGTCACGCGTAGCCTCCGGGCATCGGCGCCGGGGCGACGCCGACGCCGGCGCCCCTGCGGACGCTGGCGCGCCCGCCGACTGATTGCAGGAGGCGGGCGATGCTGTCGCCGCAGCCGAGTGCTTGCGGGCTTTGGTCGCCGTTGAATCCCAGCAGCGTTTCGGCTAACGGCATGACGCCGGCGCTGGCGTCGCCGGCGGCGGGGTCTTCCCAGCCCATCTCGTCGCAGCCGCCGGCTGGGAATGTGGCGATCGGTTGGCCGGGTTGGACGATGTCGCCGGCGTGGACGGTTGGGGTCTTCGGCGAGGTAGATGAACTTGCCGGCGTAGGCGCCGTCGAGCAGCTCGTAGACGACGACGCCGCCGTTGATGCTGGCGGCGCACGTCCAGCCGCCGCCGATCGCGGTTTGCGCGAACGTGATCCGCGCGGTGCCGAAGGCGGAGATCGTGCCCCCGTTGCCGGCATCGGTGTCGTTACCCATGTCAATCCGATTCGGCTTGGCGGTGGGGTCGCCGGCGTACGGGTCGACGTAGCCGGCCGCGTTGACGACAGGTGACGCGCATCCTGTGCCGGCGAGCGGAGTGACACTGGAACGGTTGTTGAGCCAGCGGCAGCGAGCGCCAGGACGGCGTACCGGCGTCGCGCCGGGTCGTTGCACGGCGAGCCTGGCGCGATGACTCCGGGGCCGAGCACGCCGGCGCACTGCTCGTAGACACTCTCGAAGTCGGTTGCTGCGTCACCGGCGTCCGCGGCCGCGTTCATTTCGGCTAAGAGGCCCGC
Organism: Solirubrobacteraceae bacterium; assembly: GCA_049518835.1. Taxonomy (GTDB): domain Bacteria; phylum Actinomycetota; class Thermoleophilia; order Solirubrobacterales; family Solirubrobacteraceae; genus Palsa-465. Next base: position 635 of record JBEKRJ010000159.1, on the reverse strand, counting down.
GTAGTTGACTCGCAGGTCAAAGACGATGTAGGCGAGCTGGCCTTGCATCGAGCCCGGATCAAGGCCCTGCGGGGTCGTCCACGCGACCATCGCGGCCCAACGGTCGCCGACCCATTGCGCGAGCCCTCCTCCGGGCTCCTGCGGGTTCAGCAAGGACTCCTCATCGAGGTTGCCGACGACGCCCGCGGCCGCGAACGGCGCCAAGCCCTGGCTCTCGAAGTAGTTGACGATCTCACCGGCCGACTGCGTCGCCGAGCCGGGTGCAGTCACACCCGAGCTGCAGGAGCCGCCGTTGGGGGACAGGACGATCGCGGCGAGGATTAGGATCGCGGCCGCGAGGACGGTCGATGCGACTGTCGCGCGGATGATCCACTTCATGCGGTCACCTTCTGTTGCAGGCGGTGGTCGTCGAACACGATCGGTTGCTCGAGCCACAGCGCCGCGAGTCCGCCGTAGACCAGCAGCGCTTTGCCGCGGCCGGCTTGGCGGATCTGGTGTGGCGCGAGCAGCGGCAACACGCGCGCCCGCGCCCGATACGCGCACCCAAGAACCCACCACAAGACCAGAACCGCCTGAAACTGCAGTCACCGAAGTGCCCGACGCCGGATCTCACCGTGGCGCTACGGTCTCCCCAG
>JBEKRJ010000158.1:0-8343 GCA_049518835.1 Solirubrobacteraceae bacterium | reverse complement strand
CCGGACGCCGCGGCCGTCGCGCTGCTCGTTTGATTGAATTTGCCGCCTCAATGACGCCTCATGCCTCACGGCGGCGGGGAGGGGGAGGGCAGCGGTGACGCGCGGGGCTTGCGGGATCGACGCGCTCATCGCTCGGGAGAGCGCGCCGGACGGATCTCCGCCACTGTCGCGCGACGAGGATCGGAACGCGCGAGGTCGCTTTAGCGGTCACCTGCCTGGCCTGAGCCGCAGCACTTCTTGTACTTCCGTCCGCTCCCGCAAGGACAAGGGGCGTTGCGGCCCACCTTGGTCGCTCGCGCCGGTCGTCGTGAAGCATCCAACGCCGTGACGATCTCCTCCAGCCGGTCGAGTGGAAGCCCTTCGCCTCCGAAGCTGATCGTCGCGCTGTCGCGTACCGCGGCGTGATCGCCGGCGTCCACCAGATCGACCGTCTGCGGGACGCTGATCCCAGATTTCGCTGCGTTCACGCGCCTGGCGTGATCTGCGAACTCCAGCGCCTCGTTGCCGCGCCCGGTTTCTTCATACAGGTGGGCGAGTCGCTCGGCGATGTCCTCGCGGTCCCTCACGCCGGGTGTCGAGTACCCACGGCGTAGCAGCTCCTCGGATCTGCCGTGATTCTTGGGTCGACGGTTCGTGAAGGAATGGAGGTCCGCCCAGCCGATCCACCCCCACCCCCAGCGACGATCGTCGGCAAGCCATTGCTCGAACAACAACTCGGCGGCGTCGGTCTCGCCAAGCTCGAAGAGGGACTCGGCCACCGCGCGCCGGCGATTCTCGACCATCAGTTGGTCCTCATTGGGGAACCGCCCAAGCGCGTGCTCGCACACCCCGATCCTGGCCCAGAGGAACTCTGGGTCCTCGAGCCCCGCGTTCCAGAGCTCGTCCTCCAGATCTTGGCTCCAGTTGAGCAGCGACTGGGTCATCGGAAAGCGGTCGTCGAACTTCTCGATCGAGTGGATCTCCGTGATCTCGCACAGGCGGACCACGTCTGACCATGCAGCGAGCCACGTAGCTGCGGCAACCGTAGTCTCGCCGCGCTCGAGCTCGAGGTAGCCGGACTGGATCTTGTCGTCGAGAAGCTCGAGGCACACCTTCTCGGGCCACCACCGCTGCCACAGCGAGAGCACGCAGATCCAGATCCACTCGCCCTCCGTCTGCTCCTCGTCGCTCTTAAAATCGCACCGGTCCAGGAGCGGACCGGCGACCTCCTCGGCTGAGAGCGCGCCCTCGCACAACTGCTCGAGGCCGGCACGGTCGAGATCAAGGCCGAACTCGCGCAGCTTCGCAAGCAGTTCCTCTTCGCTCAGCTGCGCAGCCCTGGAGCGCAAAGGCCTGTTGCTGTCCTCGAACAGCCGGCGAATCTTAGCGTCGGAGCGCATCTGCTCCTCACAGATACGGTCAAGCGTGACCCACGACATCTTCATCGCCTTGCGCACCTCCTCTCGCAGCTGCCGGTCAGAAATGACTTGTGCTCCTCTGCTCGAGGGTGACGAGCAACTCTCATTTGACGGTTCGTCTCCTTCACACGATTCTTCGGCGCCGGCCGATTCCAGCGTTCACGGCGACAACCACTCGGGCACGAACTCGATCCCGGCCACACCATTGACCACAACGGCTGGGGGCTCAGCTCCCGCAAGAGCAGCAAAGCGCGATCGTAACCGCCGAGGCGATGTGCGACGGTCCTGCCTGCTGAGCAACCGCCAACAGCCGCCGCGTGCGCGAGGCCTTCGTGAAGGAGAGCAGGCTGCCGACGATCTCGCCGGCAAGCCGGCAATGGGCGCGTCGTCGTGCGGCGGGTCGAGCCAGTCGAGAGTCGCGGTATGGAACACGGCGCCGCCCTCCCGGTGATCAGTCGCGGCCCGGTGAGCAGCCGAGTTCGAGCCGTCCGAGCGCGGCCGGGTCGGGGCCGGCGAGGTGGTGCTCTTCGATCGGCGGGCTGTGGGCGAGGTCGTGGTTGTGATCAGCGCTTGCCCTTTGGTTTCGGGTTGCCGGTGGCGAGCGCCACGACATCGGGGTCGGCGCGTCGACGGTGGCGAGCGAGCCGTTGGTTCTCGTGGGTGAGCGCGAGGATGACGGAGTGCAGCACCTTCGTGCTGTGTTTGAGGTCCGTGTTCTCCCGGCGCACGCGAGCGAGTTCCTGCTCGAGCTCGTCGCGTGGACGTGAGACCGGGTCAGTGCGGGCGCTCGGGACTGGGGTGCGCTGTTGCAGTTGCCGGCGGAACTCGTCACGGAGGTCGACGGCTCGGTCAGCGGTCGCCTTGCTGACGCCGGAGACGGCCGCGACGTTCTTCCAGGTGAGCTTCCCGTCCGCGGTGGTGGCGCTGCCGTCGAGAACGCGGCGCGTCGCTTCTTCGAGCTTGCGGCGATTGTGCAGGGAGACGGTCATCGCTGGGTCATCGCTGTGGTGGTTGGCGCCCGGGGTGCGGGGTGCGATTCGTGGCTGGCGATTGCTGTGGTCAGCTCGTCTAGCTGGCGTTGAAGGAGCAGGCGCAGCGTGGTGCCGAGCGCTTGGTCATCGAGGAAGGAGCGGATCCGGTCTGCGGTGTCTTTGAGGAACGCGAGCTGGGCGGGGTCGAGGATCGCGTTCGCGCACCCGGGGTGACAGGCGTTCCAGTTCGGGGCCTCGACCCCGCCGCACGCGCCGCCGGGACCGAACGCGCAGTCCAGGGCGACTCCGGGATAGAGGCGCAGGGCCGATCCGCGAAGGCGCTTGCGTACCTCGGCGTGGCGCCAGATCCGCCCCTCGAACCCGCGCTCGTCGTCGCGTTTGACGGTGGCGACGTCGGTTGCGATGACGTCGAACTCGTCGGCGAGGCGGGGTGCCGCGCTGCCGTAGAGCGGCTCGTTGCGTTCGTGGAGCTCGTAGAGGTCGGCGAGACGGTCAACGGCGGCCTCGACGAGCTCGCTGGCGACTTCGTTGTCGGCGGCGGTGACATCGTCGTTGAGCGCGTAGTAGCTCTGCGTCATGTAGTGGGAGGCGTGCTTGAACTGCCAGTGCAGCGCGATCTGCATCCACGGGTACTTGCGGGCGGTGATCGCGAACGTGCGGCGGAAGCGGTGGGGCCGGATCGGAGCGCCGTCGGGGATCGCTTCGAGCAGGCCGAGCTCGGCGGCGAGGTTCATCGTCGCGATCAGGCTGTCGATCTCATCGCCGGCGTCGATGACTGGATCGCTGCCGGGCCGGGCGCTCACGACGATCCGCTGCGGATGCCAGGTGAGCGCCTCGGCGATCCGTGCCGCGCGCGCGACCGGCTCGATCACGACCCATCGCGCCTGAGCGCCGCGGAACGTCTTGAACTCCTTGCCGGTCAGGGTGAGATGCCCCCAGAACTCCTCGACGCAGCCCTTCTTCAGCGACTGCACCTCGGAGTCGCGCATGCCCGAGAACATGTAGATGAACACGATCGCGCAGATCCGGCAGAAGTGGGTGAGTGACCCCAACAGCGCCGGGTCGATCCCGTCGATCCAGGGACGCTCACCGCCGTCCGCGCAGCGCACGGCGGTGATCTCGCACAGCCCCCCAACCTGCGTTTGGCCGCGTGTGACCGCGTCGTCGATGATCGCGCGGACCTCGCGTCCCCGGAGCGTGTCGGGCAGCACGCCGATCATCTGGGCCAGCAGCGCGCGGTTGACGTCGTCGCCGGCCCAGACACCGTCGCGGCTGTGCTTGAAGTGCGCGGCCAGTTCGCTCCTGGCGCGTAGCGGGATGCGGTTCTCGGGGTTCTGTAGCCAGGCGGTCAGGTGCTCGGCGACGGTCCGGATTTCGGGGAACGATCCCGTCGGGCGGTAGTGCCAGCCGCCGATCGGCTCGGCGGCTTGCTGACTGGACGCCCACGTGTCGATGTCTGGCTTTCCGGCGCTTCTGTAGCGCTGCACGTGCCCGCCGCAGAACGGGCCGTTGCGGGCCTCACGCTCGCAGGTCGCGACCGCACAGTTGGGGGGTGGCGGTCCGAGCGGGAGTTGTGCCTGCTCGGTGGCTTGCCAGCTGGCGGGGTCAGGTGCTCCTGCGCGTCGCCAGCGGCGCTCGTGTTCGACACACCAGGCCCGCCGGCGCGGTTCGCGATCGCATCCCGGGACGGCGCAGTGGGCTGCGGGCTTGGGTGGATGAACGGCTTCCAGGATGCCTGCGTCGATCAGCCGCCGGCGGTTTCTTGAGAGCCATTGGTATCGGATGCCGGACCGTTGTTGGACGTCGGCGTCGCTGGTCAGGATGATGTCGGGGTTCTCGCTCAGCAGCCGCCGGAATCGCTGCAGTGTCGGAGCGAGGTTGCGATGCGCCAAGATCGCGTCGGCCGCGGCGATCTCGTCGGCTGCGATGCGCTGGTTGACGTTGGGCCACCACGTTTGCAGTGGGGCGCGGTGCAGCGTGTCGGCGCGCTGCGCGGCGGCGAGGACGTCGGGCGCGATCTGATCGATCACCTTCCACAGGTTGCGCATCAGCGGCCGATACTGCTCAGCGGGGATCGGCTGTGTTCGGCGCACGCTCAGATCGACGCCGGTGACGCTGTCCGCGCTCATGCCCTCCCACGGGTCAAAGCGCAACCCACCGTCGCTGAGCCTGTCATGCAGGAGGTGCAGCGTGCGTAGGGTGTTCACGTAACTGCGGATGCTCGACCGCTCGATCCCCTGACCGCCGGTGCGGGAGTTGGTCCGTTCGCTCGCCAGGTAGGCGAGGAAGTCGTCCAGGTCGCCCTGTTCCCAGCGGTCCAGATCAGCCGGGAGGGCCTCCGCCGTTGCCCACACGGCGAGCGCGTAGATGTGGGCGTGTGTCGCCTTCACCGTGCCCGACGACGATTCCCGTAACCGGTAGACGCCGATCCGGCCACGGCTGGTTGACCGCGTCGGCGCCAGCAGGATCGCCAGCACCTCCTTGGCTCGAAGCAGCCACGCCGGCGCGAGGCGCAGTGGCCGGGCAGGGCCTTCGGCCGGTCCCGGCCCGACCGGGTCGAGGAACCGGCCGAAGTTGAGCACGGCATCGCTGGGCGGCTGGTTGGCCGCCAAGCCGCGGATCGACAAATCCCAGCGCAGATCGCCGAACGCGGGGCTGCCTGGATGGTGAGGCAGTACTGGGTCATCAGCGGCGAACAGCAGCGAGTCCCCGCTCCGGGGCGCTGTGGCGACCGGCGATCGTTGGGGTGCCGAGACGCTCACCACAGCCTGCCTCCAAGGCCAAGCTCGATTTGGCGGACGAACGGGCGGATGCCCCTGGTAGCGATCTCGCGGCGGGCAGCTTGGATCGCGTCGGCGCCAAACGCGTCGAGGATCGTCGCGATCGCGGCGAGGACCGAAGCCCACCGCTCGGCGACCAAGTCCGCCGGCAGATCGCGCTGGTCCTCGGCGACCACGCTGTCGTAGAAGTGGACGATGAACGGCAGGTGGCGCTCGGTGACGATCGCGTTGCGACACCCGAAGCAGGTGCCGACCCATAGTCGTTGGCACACCTCACCAGCGACCGCGTCCTCGAACGGCGGGTGGGTGATATCGACGCACGCGCTGCCGACCGGGGTGTCGTCATCCTCGGTGCAGGTCAGCCGGTCAAGGCCATCGTCGTCAAGGCCGCTCGACGCCTTCACCAACGCCCGGGCGGGCTCTTCGCCGGCGATCAAACGGTCCATCAGCGCGGTCGTGATCACGACGCCGTGGCGGTGGGTGACCTCGGGCTTGCCTGCCACGACCGCGTCAAACCAGTTCTGCTGGATCGCGTCGAGGGTCTCGAGCGTGAGCACGAGCAGCTTGGGGTCGTCACCGTAGTGGTTGAGGAACACGTCGATCGAGTGCTCGAACGGGTTGCCGGTGAGGTTCTCGCCGCGGACGTCGATCGTCTCCACCGAGCGCCGCCCCTGGCGAAACGACCGGGTGTCATAGCGCGACAGTGAGCCCTGCGCGTTGCGCTCCCACCACTCCCGCAAACAGAACCACCGGACGATCCCGAGCCGGTAGTAGCCGGCGTCGAGGTGCAGCCACGGCTTCGCTGATCCCCAGCACCTTGCGCGCAGCGGACATGACGCACAGGGGCGGTCAGCTCGACGATCAGCGCCCACAGCCTCGGGACGCACATACCCTCGCCGTCCAGGCGCGGGAACACCCGCTCGCTGAGGGTTGCGAACGGTTGGCGGCCCTTGAACCCCGTCAGCACGCAGCCGTTACCCCGGACCTGCATCGCGTCGATCGACAGCGACTGCGCCCAACTCGGCTCGCCGCCCGTGAGTGCCAGCAACAGGAAGTAGGCGGCGAGGACGTCATCGCCGTTGGGGAACACCAGCCGCCAGATCGTGGCGCGTAACCGCACCGGAAACGACGTCCGGCCGCAGCAGCGGGCGGGCTTGCCACCGGGCCACAGATCGGTGATCGAGCGGTCGAGGTTCGCCCATTTGCGATCCGCTGGCAGAGGCTCCCAGAGATGCTCCAGGATGTCCTCGGTGGACAGCCCGCCGCCGAGCACGGCGCGCCAGGCCAGGTTCGCGAGCGAGTTCCAGCCGTGCTGGTCGGGATCCCTGCCCGCTGCGATCAGGGCCGCGCCGTGGCGGACCTTCGCCACTGCCTGGTCCAGCACGGCGAGCAGGGCGCTCTTGAGAGCTCGGTCCTCCTCGTCGGTGAACCCCACGACCTGCCCGGCGACATGCCGATGCCATCTTGACCGAGGCGGATGCCGCGCACGGTCTAACAGGATCGGGTCAACGACCACTCCGATCGCGGCAGCCCTGCGGATGAACGCAAACAGCTTGGCCGCCCTCACGTGCGGCTCGTTAGAGACCTTCCGCTCACCGCAACCGTCAACGAGGAAACGAGCGGCGAGATCGGCCTCCCAGTCACAGACAAGCTCCAGCGGCAAGCCCGACAGCCTCAACGCGACCGGGTCGCCGGCGTGGGCATCAACGAACCGGGCGAAGTCACCGAGAGCGTACTTGTCGCTCTGCGTGGTCTTGAACCTCGCGTATCTACCGTCGACCCCCGGGCGGCGATGCGCCACCCAACCGTCGAGCACATCGGCCATCAAACCTGAACAGCGCCAGTCACCCGGGTTCACCGCGACGGTGTCGATGGTCAAGCCATCGGGCCGCACGCAGTCGATCGCCCGGATCCCGACATGCCCCAGCGGCTCCGGGCCGGACGGACGCGACCGTGACGCGAAACTGCGACGGCGGTCAGCTCGCGTCATCGCCCACCCCGGACCGGTTTCAGTTGCCGACCGAGGGAAACGAACACATCGGCCAGGTCGTCGACCGAGTCGATCACGCTGTGGTCAAGCTCGCCGAGGTGATACAGGTACAGCCAGGTGGTCCTCAGCGACCGGTGCCGCAGGAGCTCCTGCACGACCTGCACGGGCCACATCACCGACTGCCCATAGGCCCGGATACCGGGCTCGTCGTGATCGCGCAACAGCCGCGCGAGCCGGTCATCACGCTCGACGAGATCGTGCATCAACGTCCACAACAGATGCATCCCGAACGTATGGCGCATCCAATGCGGCGACACGTTGGAAGGCATCTCGATCGCCTTCGCGTCGCCGCGATACGACCAGACACGGCGATTCGCGGTCTCAAACACCCGATTGACAAGGCTGCCCGAGACCATCACGCCCCCCTCGCCGACGAACAACGCCAACGGCTCCCAGCGCCCTGCCTCCCGGCGGTAGGCGCGTGCGCGCTCGTCAACCGACATCGCCGACACCGGCTTGGCGAACGCGCACTTCGCCGCCCTGTCGTAGCCCTTGACCGTCTGGCGACGCTCGTCGAGCTCCTCAACGACGATCATCATCGGCTCGCGCTTGCGCAAACTGCCAGTCGAGTTCGCGACCGACACGATCACATCACGGTCACCCTCAACATAGGCGCGCAGGTCCTCCAGCGCCCGCCGCGGCACGATCACCTGCCCCTGTCGCCCACCCTTGGCCGGATCGCCGATCAAAACACGCCGGCCGTTGGTCGCCGGCGCGCCGAGATCCACCTCGACCGTCGTCAACGACCGCATCTCGTTGCGGCGCATGCCAGTCGTGGCCAACACATTGGCCATGCACCCGTCCCGGCCCGGGTAACCACCCCGAAACGCCGTCTCGATCGTCCCGTCCGGCCGGTACCCCCGCATCCCGACCTCAACGAAATAACGCACCTGCGCCAACAACAGATAGCGCACGGCCCGGGTACCGACCGCACGCGACCGTAGCTCCCGGTCAGCGCCCGGCGCCGCGAACGGCCCGTCACCAGCCGCCAGGCGCCCATCACGCACAAGCGACCGGTAGAAGTCGTGAATCGCCGCCAGCTTGCGGTTCCACGTCCCGCCCGACACCGGACGCTCACTCGAGGTTCGCAGCTCCCGCCCGTACTCATCCAGATCCTCGAACTC
>JBEKRJ010000157.1:0-8353 GCA_049518835.1 Solirubrobacteraceae bacterium | reverse complement strand
ACCGGAGCAGCGACCGGTATCCGAGCCGCCGCCGACTGCGCCGGCGAATCAGGCCGCCGCCGAGTCCGCCGACGCCCAACCTGCCGACGAGGAGACCGCATGACCCAGATCAGCGCCAAGGAAGTGAAGGCCCTCCGGGACCGCACCGGTGCGGGCATGCTCGCGTGTCGCGACGCGCTCGCCGAGTCGGTGGGCGACATCGAGAAAGCCGTCGAGCTCCTGCGCGCGCGCGGCGAGGCGCAGGCGGCCAAACGGGCCGGGGCGGAAGCACGCGAGGGCGCCGTGCAGAGCTATATCCACGCCGGCAGCAAGATCGGGGCGATGGTCGAGGTCAACTGCCAGACCGACTTCGTCGCGCGCACGGACACGTTCGTCGAGTTCGCGCGCGATCTCGCGCTGCACATCGCCGCGGCGGCGCCGCTGGCCGTCACCGAGGACGAAGTGCCCGCCGAGGATCGTGAGCGCGAGCAGCGGATCGCAATCGAGCAGGCAGCCGACCGCCCCGAGAACGTGCGCGAGCGAATCGTCACCGGCAAGCTCGAGAAGTGGCTCGACGAAGTCGTGCTGCTGCGCCAAAAGCACGTCAACGAGGACAAGCACGGCGGCAAGACGATCGAGCAACTGCGCGCCGGGCTCGCCGTCGAGACCGGAGAGAACGTTGTCATTCGCAGGTTCGCCCGCTTTGCCGTCGGCGGCTGAGGTCGCGCGCGCCCCGGCGCCGGCCTACCGGCGGGTGTTGCTGAAGCTGTCCGGCGAGGCGTTGATGGGCGACCGCGACTACGGCACCGATCCGCACCGGTTGCAGGCGATCGCGGCCGAGATCGCGGGCGTGCACCGCCGCGGCGTCGAGGTCGCGATCGTCGTCGGCGGCGGGAACATCTTCCGCGGCCTGGCGGCGGTCGCGCGCGGCATGGATCGCGCCACGGGCGATTACATGGGGATGCTGGCGACGGTCCTCAACGCGCTCGCGCTACAGGACGCGCTCGAGAAGGCGCAGGTCGCCACGCGGGTGCAGTCGGCGATCACGATCTCGGAGGTCGCGGAGCCCTACATCCGCCGGCGGGCGATGCGCCATCTCGAGAAGGGACGGGTCGTGATCTTCGCGGCGGGCACCGGCAACCCGTTCTTCACCACCGACTCCGCCGCGGCGCTACGCGCCGCCGAGCTGCACGCCGAGGTCGTGCTGATGGCCAAGAACCGCGTGGAGGGCGTCTACACCGCCGACCCGGCGACGAACCCGGATGCGGAGTTCATTCCGGAGATCACGCACAAGGACGCGCTGACCCGCGGCTTGCAGGTGATGGACTCGACCGCCTTCGCGCTGTGCATGGACAACAACCTTCCGATCATCGTGTTCAACATGGCGGACGGGCGAAACATCGACAAGATAGTGTGCGGTGAACGTGTCGGGACCCTCGTTAGAACATGAGTGACGGAGATCTGATCGACGAACTTCTCGCCGACGCGCGGGAACGGATGTCCAAGTCGGTCGAGTCGATCCGCCACGAGTTCGGCTCGGTCAGGACCGGGCGCGCCAGCCCGGCGCTGCTGGACCGGATCAACGTCGATTACTACGGCGCCACGACGCCGCTCAAGCAGCTCGCGACGATCACCGCGCCCGAGGCTCGCTTGTTGACGATCCAGCCGTATGACAAGAGCTCGATCAAGGCGATCGAGCGCGCGATCCTCGAGTCGGACATCGGCCTGACGCCGTCCAACGACGGGATCCTGATCCGGCTCGGAATTCCTGAACTGACAGAGGAGCGCCGCAAGCAGCTCGTCCGGGTCGTCCGCCACATCGCCGAGGATGGCCGCGTCGCGATCCGCAACGTCCGTCGCGACGTGATGCACGACCTGCGTGAGCTCAAATCGAGCGGCGACGCCGGCGAGGACGACGAGAAGCGCGCCGAGGCCGAGTTGCAGAAAGTCACCAACGTGCGGATCGCCGAGCTCGACGAGCTGCTCAAGCACAAGGAAGAAGAGATCCTCGAGGTCTAGGGCCCGCGGAGGAATTAGTGCGGGAATTAGACGCCGTCAAAAGCCGCATTAATTCCTGCGCGGGTCCGTAGTGGCCGAGGCGAGGTCGGCGCGCTACGTCGCGATCATCACCGACGGCAACGGGCGCTGGGCGCGCCGGCGTGGGCTGCCGGTCCTCGCCGGCCACGAAGCCGGCGCGGACACGGTCAAGGCCCGGTTGCGAGACGCCGCGCAGCTCGGCGTCGAAGAGCTCACCGTGTACTCGTTCTCGACCGAGAACTGGGCCCGGTCCGAGGGTGAGGTCGCGGGCTTGATGGCGATGTTCGCGCGCCGGATCGAGCGCGAGACACCGGAGCTGGACGCCGAGGGAGTAAGGATGCGGTTCATCGGGCGGCGCAGCGCCCCGGTGCCGCCGGAGCTGGTGGCGCGCATGCAATGGGCCGAGGCGACGACGGACGCTAACTCGCGGATCACGCTGTTCGTCGCGTTCAACTACGGCGGCAGGGCGGAGATCGTCGACGCGGCGCGAACCTTTACCGGTGGCACCGAGGAGGAGTTCCGCGCCCACCTGTACGCGCCCGAGATGCACGACCCCGACCTGATCATCCGCACTAGCGGCGAGCAGCGGCTGTCCAACTACCTGATGTGGCAGTCCGCCTACTCCGAGCTCGTGTTCCGCGACGAGCTGTGGCCTGACTTCTCCAAGCAGTGCTTCGAGCAGAGCTTGGACGAGTTTGCCGCCCGCGGGCGCCGCTTCGGAGGGCGCTGATGGCGCCCGCGCGCCGGCCGCGCGGGCCCCGGCGCGCGTCTTCCGCAACGCGGCATGCACGCGCGCGAGGCCGCGCCGCACCGGTCCCGGGTGCGCAGGCGCGCCGCGAACCGAGGCGCGAGTCCCGCCGCGAGCCGCGACGGAGCTCCGAGCTGCTGGCGCGGACGCTGATCGCGATCCCCGCCGCGCTGATCCTGATCTTGTTCGTCGACCTCGGTGGGCTCGCGTTTGCGCTGTTCATCACCGCGATCGGCTTGGTCACGCTGCACGAGCTCTATCGGCTGCTGGCGCGCTGGCGGCCGTTGCCGCTGGTCGGCTTCGCGTCGCTGGTCGGGATGGTGCTCGCAGCGCGCTACGGCGGACAGCGACAGGTGATGGAGGTGGCCGTCGCGACCGTGCCGGTGCTGTTTTTGTGTGTGCTCGCGCGCGGTACGTCGAACAACGAGACGGTCGCCATCGGCGGCACGCTGCTGGGCGTCTACTGGGTCGGGCTGGCGTTTGCGCACTGTGAGCTGCTGCGCCAGGCGCCGCACGGCAACGGCGTGCTGCTCGACGTGCTCGTCGGCACGTTCCTCGGGGACACCGGCGCGTACATCGGCGGACGGCTGTTCGGTCGCCGACCCCTGGCGCCGGCGATCTCACCCAACAAGACCGTCGAGGGCATGTTCTGCGGCATGTTCATGGCGATCCTCGCGGTGTTCCTCGCCGGCGTTTACCAGACCTGGATGACGCAGAGCGGCGCGCTGGCGCTCGGCGCCGCGGTGGCGGTCCTGGGGCCCCTCGGCGACCTGCTCGAGTCGCTGGTCAAGCGCGAGTCCGGAGCCAAGGACGCAGGCACATTGTTCGGGGCTCACGGCGGCGCGCTTGACCGGATCGACGGCGTGCTGTTCACGGTCGTCGCCGGCTACTACATCTGGCTGGCGGTGATGCACTGACCGCAGGGCGGGCACCGCGCGGCCCCCTCCTACAATCACGCTCGTGCCGCGCCGCGTCGTCATCCTCGGCTCCACGGGCTCGATCGGCGTGCAGGCGCTCGACGTCGTGTCCCGCGCTGAGCCCGGTCGCTTCGAGATCGTCGCGCTCAGCGCGGGCACCCTCTGGGAGCAGCTGATCGACCAGGCCAGGCGCCACGGCGTGCGCAGGATCGCGCTCACCGACGCAGACGCCGCGGCATGCGCGGCGGAGGCGTGGACCGACGGCGACGTGCTGAGCGGGCCCGACGGGCTCGTCGCGCTGATCACCGAAGCCCACTGCGACCTCGTGCTCAACGCGATCGTCGGGTCGGCCGGGCTCGTGCCAACCGTTGCCGCGCTCGGCGAGGGAATCGACCTCGCGCTGGCCAACAAGGAGTCGCTGGTGGTCGGCGGCGAGCTCGTGACCGCACTCGCGGAGGCGACCGGCGCGGCGATCATCCCGGTCGACTCAGAGCACTCGGCGCTCAGTCAACTGCTGGCGGGGGAGCAGGCCGGAACGGTGGATCGGCTGATCCTGACCGCCTCCGGCGGCCCGTTCCGCGGCCGCACTGCTGCCGAGCTCGAGGATGTGACGGTCGCGCAGGCGCTCGCACATCCAACCTGGTCGATGGGCGGCAAGATCACGATCGACTCCGCGACGTTGATCAACAAGGGGCTCGAGCTGATCGAGGCGCACCACCTGTTCGGAACGCCCTACGAGCAGATCGACGTCGTCGTGCACCCGCAGTCGATCGTCCACAGCCTGATCCAGCTATGCGACGGCGCCACGCTGGCCCATCTCGGCTACCCGGACATGCGGGTGCCGATCTCCTACGCGCTCCATTACCCCGAGCGCGTGGATGTGCCGGTCCGGCCGTTGGATCTCGTGGCGGTGGGAGCGTTGACGTTCGAGCCCGTCGACGAGGACGTGTTCGCGTGCCTGGCGCTTGCCCGCGCGGCCGCGCGCGCGGGCGGGACGGCGCCGTGCACGCTCAACGCCGCCAACGAGATCGCCGTGCACGCGTTCCTCGCCGGCCGGCTGCGATTCCTCGAGATCGCGGCCGTGATCGAGGACACGCTCGCGGCCGTGCCGGCGGCCGGCGTGCATTCATTTGACTCGCTCGCCGAGGCCGACGCGCAGGCACGGCGAACCGCGGGCGGGCTGGTGGCCGCCCGCGCGGCCGCATAAGGGACCGGTAGCGCTTACCGGACGCTTAGGACCCGCGGGCCCTTAGCAACCGTTGAGAGCGGCCCTGCCACACTGGAAGCGTGTCGTACCTGCTTGCGTTCCTGGGCTTCGTCGCGTTGATCGTTCTGCACGAGGGCGGTCATTTCATCGCCGCCAAGGCGGTTGGGATGCGCGTCGAGCGCTTCTCGCTGTTCTTCGGCCCACTGCTGGTCAAGGTGCGACGCGGCGAGACCGAGTACGGAATCGGCCCGCTGCCGTTCGGCGGCTATGTGCGGATCACCGGCATGAACCCCAACGAGGAGCTCGCGCCGGAGGTCGCCGGACGCGCGTATTACAACCAGCCGGTGTGGAAGCGGGTCGTCGTGATCGCCGCCGGCCCGGCGATGAACCTGTTGATCGCGTTCGTGATCGTGTGGGCGCTGTTCATCTCGAGCGGCGTGCCGGTCGTGACCAAGCGCGTCGCGGCGGTCGAGAAATCGTCCGTCGCCGCGACCGCGTTGAAGACCGGCGATGTGATCGTGTCGGTTGACGGCGTCTCGGGCTCGCCGGACGCGATCCGCAACCAGATCGGCACCCACAAGTGCGCCGGCGCTCAAGTCGACAACTGCCTGGCCGCGACGCCCGCCCGCATCGTCGTACGCCGTGACGGGCGGGTGTTGACATTCGAGCTGCGGCCGCGCTATAGCGCAGCGAACGATCGCCCGCTGCTGGGCTTCACGTTCGGCCAAGGCTCTCAGAGCGTCGGCCCGGCGCACGCCGCGTCGCTGACCGTCACCGGGCTGTGGGGCGTCACCAAGCAGACCGTGTCGGCGATCGTGCGGATCTTCGAGCCCAAGGACCGCAAGCAGGTGCACGGCATCGTCGGCGGCTACACGATCGCGCAGCAGTCATTCGCCACCAGCACGACGCTCGCGCTCGAGGTGCTCGCGTTGATCTCGCTGTCGCTGGCGGTCATCAACCTGTTCCCGTTCCTGCCGCTGGACGGTGGCCACATCTTCTGGGCGCTGGCGGAGAAGGTGCGAGGTCGGCGGATTCCGTTCGAGGTGATGGAGCGGGCAGGGGTGGTCGGCTTCGTACTGATCGTGATGCTGTTCGTGATCGGCCTCAGCAACGACATCTCGACCCTATCCGGGTCGGGCTTCAACGTCCGCTAGCAGGCGGCTATGGCGTCCCGTCGAGGCCTCACTCGGCAGACGGGAGTAATGAATGCAGACGATCGCGCCGGCCGCCGCGCGGGCGATCGACGCCCCGACCATGACCGAGTAGGTGGTGTCCGGCAACTTGGTGCGAATCGCAACAAGCTCTGTGCGGGCGCGGGATGACGCGTGTCAGGACGACGCCGGCGTTCGCGACCCGGCCGCGATCGAGCGCCAGACGAGCTCGACGGGGTGGTAGATCGGCAGTGGCCGACCGAGCTCGCGCAGGTGCATGTCCAGCTGCGCGGCGCAGCCGGGGTTGCCGGCGGCGATCGCGTCCGCGCCCGTCGCCAGCAGGTGCGCTGCCTTCCTGGCGCCGAGGGCGGCGGCCGCCCGCGGTTGCAGGAGGTTGTAGACGCCGGCCGAGCCGCAGCAGACCTCGGGCTCGACGCCGACCTCGAGCAGCTCGAGCTCGGGGATCGCGTGCAACAGCGCGCGCGGCTGTGCGCGGATCCGCTGGGCATGGGCGAGATGGCATGCGTCGTGGTAGGCGACGCGCAACGACAGCGGGCCACGGGGCGCGCGCGGCGCCACCGATCCGAGCACCTCGCAGATGTCGCGGACGCGGCCCGAGAACGCCCGCGCCTGCGGCGTGCCCAGCAGCTCGCCGTACTCCTTCATCGCCGCGCCGCAGCCCGCCGCGTTGACGACGATGTGGTCGATGGCGCCAAGCGAGCCGAACGCGTCGACGATCGCGCGGGCGCGGCCGAGTGCGGATTGCTCCTCGCCGGCGTGCAACTCGAGCGCGCCGCAGCAACCGGCCGCTCGCGGCGCCAGCACCTCGAACCCCTCGGCCGCCAGCGCGCCGATCGTCGCGCGGTTCACCTCGGGGTAGAACACGCGCTGGACGCACCCGAGCAACAGCGCGACCCGACCGCGCTGCTCGCCGCGCGGCGCGGTCCGCTCGGGCAGGGCAGCGTGCAGCGCCCTGCGCAGTGGCGTGCGCGGTGCCACCTTCGTCAGGCTCGAGACCCGCTCGTGCAGGCGCTCGGCGCCGAGCTTGCGCCCGGCGGCGAGTAGCGGCGCGAGCGCTCGGAGCCGCTTCGGGTGCGGCAGCGTCTCGAACAGCAGCCACCGCAGCGCTCGCTCGAACCCGCTGCGCTGGTAGTGGCGCTGGACCTGGGGGCGGACGCGCTCGATCAGGCGGTCGTAGCGGACGCCTGACGGACACGCGGTCACGCATGCCATGCAGCCCAGGCAGCGGTCGAAGTGGCTGACCATCTCGGGCGACAGCCGATCGTCGGAGCGCAGGCCCCGGTCGACGAGCACGATCCGCCCGCGCGGCGAATCGGCCTCCTCGCCCCACAGCACATACGTCGGGCAGGTGGGCAGGCAGAAGCCGCAGTGCACGCAGTCCTGCACGACGGACAGCTCAGGCGGGCGGTGCGCGTCGAACACCGCCATCAGATGCCCGCCACGAACACGCCCGGGTTGCAGGCTCGGGCCGGATCGAACCGGGCCTTGACGCTGCGCATCAGCGCGACCGCCGCCCCGTCGCCGGCGCCCCATACGTCGATCTGCGCGCGCAGCGCCGCCGGCGCGTCGAGGAGCGTCGCGAACGCGCCCGCCGGCAGCTCGTCGCGCAGCCGCGTGACCGCCTCGGGATCGACCTCGATGTAGCTGCAGCCGAGCGCCGCCCGGCCCACGATCGCGCCGCCGCATCGCTGGGTCGCGCGCAGCACCGCCGCGAGCGCGCTGGGGCGCGCGGCGACGCGAACGATCGCATGGTGCGAGGAGCGCTGACCAGCCCGCTGGCGGGCCCACAGGTGATCGTCGGCGACGGCGATCTGCACCCGTTGCAGGCCGGCGTCGCGCATCAGCTGCGCGACGCGCTCGGCGCGGCGGCCCGCCTCCGCTCCGCCGGACCGGGCCAGCAACCCGCCGCGTCCGCCACGCCAGTGCACGTCGAGCGCCTCGAGCTCCAGCGGCGCCGCCGCGAGCGCGCTGGCGGCGGCGCGCAGCTGCCCAGGGTCGTCGCTGGCGCCCAGCGCGGTCGCGGTTTTGACTGGCAGCGGATGCAGGCGCACGCTGACCGACAGGATCATTCCAAGCGTGCCGAATGAGCCGGCAAACAGCTTCGCGACATCGTAGCCCGCCACGTTCTTGATCACCTTGCCGCCGGACCGGGCGATCGTGCCGTCGCTGAGCGCGACCGTCATCCCGAGCAGCAGGTCTCGCGGCGCGCCGTAGCGGTGGCGCAGCGGACCGCAGTCGCCGGTCGCGACGACGCCGCCGATCGTGGCCGCGCCGGCAACAGCGCCGTCGTCGA
>JBEKRJ010000156.1:0-8355 GCA_049518835.1 Solirubrobacteraceae bacterium | reverse complement strand
CCACGGTCGAGCTTATCGAGCACGAGGCTGCTCGTGTCGGCGACGTAGCGCTCGATTCGATGGCCGTATGTGAGGTAATCCTCGGTCATCGTCTGCAGGTCCAGCCGCGGATCCTTGGCGTATGGGCGCAGCGACAGCCGCTTGGGCTCCAGTGCGGTGACGATCTTCTTCTTGAGGATCTTCTCGTCGAGGAGATCCTGCACGCGGATGCCCAGGCGCGCGGACTTGTCCGCGTAGCACGGCCCAATGCCTCGCCGCGTCGTGCCGATCTGCAGCTTGCCCAGCCTCGCCTCGCCCGCATGGTCGAGCATCAAGTGATAGGGCATGATCATGTGTGCGTTCGCGGAGATCTTCAAGCTCGCAGGGTCGACTCCCCGCCGGCGCAGCTCGTCGAGCTCGTCGGTCAGCACCTTCGGATCGATCACGACGCCGTTGCCGATCACGCACAGCATTCCGCGGTGCAGGATCCCGGAGGGGATTAGGTGCAGCTTCCATGTCTCGCCGTTGCGGACGATCGTGTGACCGGCGTTGTTGCCCCCCTGAAAGCGCACCACCGCATCCGCCCGCTCAGCGAGCAGATCTGTGACTTTCCCCTTGCCTTCATCGCCCCATTGGGCGCCGACGATCACGATCCCTGGCATGACCCGGAGCAGTTTACGGGGGCTGCGGGCGGCAGCCCGGATCGTCTGCGGGCAAGCAGGCTTGAGCGGCCGAGCCCGCTGCCGTCCGGCCTGTGCGCCACCATGGCCGACCCGTGTCGCATGATGCTTCTCTCGCCACCTCGCCGGCGTCCGCCGCAGCCCGATCCTCCACCGTGGCGGGCGGCGCGACGGATGCGCGCGGCGCGTTGGGAGTCGATCGTGGTGACGCTGCGTCCGGCGGCCACGGAGCGCCGGATTCGGGCCTGCGCAGCTGGCAGCGGCGCGCGTTGGCCGAGATGGAACGAT
Organism: Solirubrobacteraceae bacterium; assembly: GCA_049518835.1. Lineage (GTDB taxonomy): Bacteria > Actinomycetota > Thermoleophilia > Solirubrobacterales > Solirubrobacteraceae > Palsa-465. Next base: position 7,408 of record JBEKRJ010000156.1, on the reverse strand, counting down.
GGGGTCAGGGGCCGTTTCTGCTCGCCGCCGCGCCGGGCGCGGGCAAGACGCGGCCGGCGCTCGAGTTCGCCCGTCGCGAGCTCGCCCGCGGCGCCATCGACGGGGTGTTGGTCGTCTGCCCGACCGCGCCGCTGACGCGCCAGTGGGCTCGTGCGGCGAGCGAGCTCGGCGTCGAGCTGGCTCCGGACGCATCGTCGCCGCGGCGCCCGCGCGGGTTTCACGGCGTAGCGGTCACCTATGCGCGCATCGCCAAGGCTCCCGTCCGCTGGCGCCAGGCGACTGGCCCCCGGACGCTCGTGATCGCCGACGAGGCGCATCATCTCGGCGAAGACCTTGCCTGGGGCGAGACCTTCGGGCGCGCGTTCGGCGCCTGCCGGCGCTGGTTGCTGTTGTCAGGGACGCCGTTTCGCTCAGACGCGACGCCGATTCCCGGCGTGCGCTACGACGCGGCGGGTCTCGCCGAGCCCGATGTCTCGTACGGTTACGCGGAAGCGGTCCTGGACGGGATCTGCCGGCCCGTCTGCTTTGTCGCCTACGACGGCACGCTCTCGTGGCGCAGCGGCGATCAGGTGATCGAGTCGAGCTTCGAGACGGTGCTCAGCGCCCGCGAGGCAGGCCGCCGCTACCGCACCGCAATCTCGACCGAGCTTCCCGACGGCCTGCCGCGGATCCTCGCTGAGGCCGACGCGAGGCTTCGCACGCTGCGGCGCGAGGGCCACGGCGACGCGGGCGGGCTCGTGATCGCCGCGGACTCGAGCCACGCGCGCCGGATCGCCGCGCTGCTGCGAGAGGCGACGGGGCGGGCGCCGGTCGTCGTGCTACACGCCGAGCCCCGCGCAGCGGCGAAGCTTTCCGCATTCACGCACTCGCGCGATCCTTGGATCGTCGCCGTCAACATGGTTTCCGAGGGCGTGGACATTCCGCGTCTACGCGTCGGCGTGTACGCCACCGCAGCCAAGACGCCGCTGGTCTTCCGTCAGATCGTCGGGCGATTCGTGCGCACGATTCAGGGTCGACCGGTCGAGCCGAGCTGGCTCTACATCCCCGCTGACACCGTGCTACGTGACCACGCCGCATCGATCGAGGGGGAGTTGCGCCGGGCGGCGCGTCCACGCGACGAGAGCGGCGATGGGCTCGAGTTCGACCGAGCGGATCGAGCGGCCAGCGAGCGCAGCGAGGCGCCTGCGTTCGTGCCGCTGAGCGCGGATGTCGCGCCGCAGCTGACGCTGTTTGGCCCCGCACCGGGGGGAGGGCCGCCACCGGCGGCCTGGCCGACCGTGACGACAGCGCACGATGCCTGGCCGCCAGCGACAGCGGCTGAGAGCTCGTGGCCGCCAGCGACGGCGGCCGAGCGCTCGTGGCCGCCGGCGGCGGACAGCGACTGGCCGCCGGCAGCGGCAGTGGCTGACAACGGGTGGCCGCCGGCCGAGGTGGCTGCGGCGCCGACCGAGGTTGCCGCGGCGCCGGCGGGGGTGGCGATCGCGCCGGCATTCGAGCGCCGCGAGTCGCTGCGCCGCGAGCGCCACCGACTCGTGTCCGAGCTCGCTCGACGCGACGGCATGAGCCACCGCGAGGCCAATGCCTGGCTGAACCGCAAGCTTGGGATCAGGAGCGTCGAGCAGGCGACGATTCAGGAGCTCGAGCGGTCGGTCGAGCTGCTCGTCGGCAAGCTGACGCGCCAGCGTTGATCTGCCTGATCCCTTACCCGCGCGGCCTGCGAAAGCGCGACCACGACAACCGTGAATGCATACGCGTCCAGAACGTGGGTTGCGACGGCTGGGCGCGACGCCATTGACGAAGCGTGACGTCGGGCGGGATATCGGTGTACTCGTAGGCGAAGCAACCGGGTGCCTCGTGGACCTTGGCCGTCCCAGCCGGCATCGCGTTGGCGTGCCCGAGCGGCTCGATGCGCGAGCGCGAGCCATATGCACCGGCTGTGCGGGAGCGCGAATGATCGCGATCGGTGGCGACGTGGATCTGGGCACCAGGCGGAGAAGTCGGATCGTGTCGCCGAGCGAACATAACGGTGTGCCGAGCGCGTTTCATCATGACTTGAGTGTCGGACGCGAACGCCAATCGCGCATCGGGCAACGTCCACAACCGGCGAACGGAGGGCTGCTGAGCGGTGTGCGACAAAACGCGGACTTGCGCCTGCATCTTTCGTGCACTGGGTGGCTATAGCTCGCGTAAGGGCCCGCTCCGCGGGTCCTAGCCTAAGGCGAGCATGAACCGCAGGCAGCCCGATCAGGGCGAGGCCGCCACGCGCGCGTACCGCATCGACCTCGAAGGGGGCGACGGCGATCAGCTCGGAAATGGGCTGCGCGCAAGCGCGAAGCGATGGCGGCCTGAGAGCGCAGGCCTGACCGCACGACGACGCCGGACTCGCGAGAGCAAACTGCGCGAGCGAGTGCGGTCATACAAGCAACTGCTACGGCTGCTGTGGGAGTTCGAGGGCGTGCGTGCTGTGCGTTGGCCGGCCGCAGCCCTGGGCATGTTCGTGGCTGTGTGGTCGCTGCCGATCGGGGCACTCGTCGCCAGCTCCTATCTGGTTGAGAGCGGTCATCCGTTCTACCTTGTCCTGGTCGCTGCGTTGGGCACCGTCGCCGTCGCGATGGTCTCGGCGGAGTACAGCCAGCGGCATCCGTGGCGCACGATCCTTCAGCGCCGAGCCTCGGCCTACTTGGAGTGGACCGAAACCCTGCCACACGCATACGTGCGTGTCCGGCAGGCTGACTGGGAGCGCGCGACACTGGCACTGCGGCGCACGCATCTCAGCACCACTCGCGAAAGAGTCCTCCTCAGCCCGCCAGCGGATGCGCCGCATCTCGATTGGGACATACTCGTCTTCCGGCCCGCGCCGTGTGACCGGGCGGGCGTCGCAAGTGTTGAGGACGCGGCTGTAGAAGCGTTCGAGCATGCAGGGATCGAGGCGCGCGTCAACACAAGGAGCGTCGGCGCCCGCTCATCGAGAGAGTGAGTACAATCCGCCTGACGGTGACGGTGACGAAGTCGGCGTGTTCGCTCACTGAGGCGACGTCGAGGGCTTGGTGCGGCACGTCGTCGAGGATCGCCGGCCGCGTCGTCATCGGTTTCAGTGCGTCGCTGTAGAGCCGTTGGGTCGCGAGCGCGACGGTGATTTGCGAGTAGCGCGCCAGCCCGCAAGGGTCACGCACAGCATTCATGCCCTCCTGACATGGGCCCGAGCGCCGGGGCCAGTGCAAGCCATCGTTTTCAGTCCGGCAACTGGGTTTGCTTGGAGTCGGCGGCGAACAGACGGTTCGGTCAATCATGCTTGGTCGTCGTCGCGCAGGCGGCCGTATTGGTCGGGGATCGTTCCCCAGCCGAAGATCGGGACCGGCAGGCTGGTGCGCATGTATGCCGGCGCGGTGGAGAAGTCCGGCGGGTTGCCTTGGGCGATGACCTCGCAGGTGTGCGTCCAGTCGTCGCCGAGGTCGAACGTGTAGGTGAACTTGGCGGCGATCTTGGCGAGTCCGGCGTGCTGGAGCGTGATCGTCTGGCTGTCGGCGGCGGGCGGGTCGAGGTCGTCGTGCCCGCCGAGGATGTAGCAGGTCCCGTCCCCGAGCTCGAAGGAGTGCAGGTGCGAGTGGTCCCAGCGCGCGAACGCAAGGTCGATCGCGTGCGCGAGCTCCGCGAGCGTCACCGATCCCGCGGCGAGCAGCCGCCGGCCTGGCGGCTTCGCGGGGGCTTCCCAGCCGCAACCGTAGAGCAGCCGTACATCGATCACCCACCAGTTCTCCGGCCGGGCGGCACGGTCGTCTCTTGCCGCGTGCGGTGATCGGCGGCTGCGCGACCGCGGCGCCGGGCGCGGTGTCGTCGTAGGACGGGTACGGTCGTGCGGGCTCATCGCCGCACGGAACTCGAACCGGCCCGGCTCGATGAGCGCGACAGGCCGGCGCCGACGCCGATACACGGCGAGCTGCTGGACCCGTCCCGGCGACAGGCGCCGATGGGGAGTCTCGCGAGGACCCGGGCGATTAGTGTGAGTTTTGGTAGCAATGTTTCATACGTTCGATATGGGCTGACCTGGATTATGCGTACCGGTGCGACCTGCTTACGATTGCGCAATTGCGCAACCAGTCTTGGCAAGAGCCGGTGAGCGCGCAGCGCGCTGTGGGTGAGGGGGAGCCGGGTCGATGGCTGGAGCGATTGCCTGGTGTCGCGCTCGAGGCGTCGCTGAGCTGGGCGGGGCGTCCGTGGGGTGGCCGTACGCTGTGACGCGTGGAGGCGCTCAATCCCTGCCCGGCAATCCGGTGATCGCGATGCCGGGGCCGTTGCGCGATTTTGCGGTCACGCTGTTAGTTAGACGGCCGACGGGTCGTCGGTCAGGACCGCGACGGCGAGTGGTCGGTAATCGTTTACGCCGACCGCTACCCGCCACTCAGTCTGCAGACCTAACGGCCGGTCAGCTCGGCACGGGATCGCGCCGTCGCGAGAGGAATCACCGCCTGATGCTCGAAAGACTCCGGGTCCCATCGTCGGCGGCCGCGCGGCAAATCCGGCATTGCCCCCTTGCCCCGAGGCCGCGCCCGCCGCCGACCCATTCGCTGCAGCTCCGACGGAAGGCTGGCGACAATCGCGCCACACGAGCCGTCGGGTCACGCTCGCACGGAAAGCGGGGCCAAATCGAGCGTTCGCACCGGGGCCAGATCAGGCGTCCGAACCGATACGGTGATGCATTCATGCGATTGAAGCTCTATGTGATCCACGGGTCGCATCCCTGTGCGGTAGTTGAGAAGGCGATGTCGATGAAGGGTCTGTCGTACGACGTGGTCGAGTGGCCGCCGCCGCTGCACGCGCCGATACAGCGGGTGATCTTCGGAGCGCGTACGGTTCCGGGGCTCAAGATTGACGGCGAGAAGATTTCGGGCTCGCGGGCGATCATTCGCCGGCTCGACGAGCTCGCGCGCGAACCGGCGCTGTTTCCTGCCGACGCGCAGGCGCGTGCGCGTGTCGAGGCGGCCGAGCGCTGGGGCGATGAGGTCTTTCAGCAGGTCGCCCGGGAGCTGGTCTGGGTGGGTATCAAGAACCGCCCGGCGGCGATGGTCAGCTACAGCGAGCACTCCAGGCTGCGGCTGCCGGCAGTCGCGATCCGGTTCTGCGCGCCGCTGATCGCGCGCCTGGAGGCACGCCTAAACGGCACCAACGACCGTGTAGCGCGCTCGGACCTGAAGGCGCTGCCCGCTCAGCTCGACAAGATTGACGCTTGGATCGCGGACGGAACGATCGGCGATCCAAAGCATCCGAACGCTGCCGACCTCCAGCTCGCGTCGACGATCCGGCTGCTGCTGACGTTCGCCGACGCGCGGTCGCTGATCGACGGCCGGCCGTGCGCAGAGCTAGCGATGGGGCTGTTCCCGAAAACGGACGGCGAGTTGCCGGTCGGATCGCTGCCCGCGGTTTGAGCTGCCGACGACGAACCTCGCGCCCCGCGAGCAACGGTGCACTCAGCGGCGGACGCGGGCCCTTAACGTGGCGCGGACTCGCACGAACGCGAAACCGGGACTTGGCGGGTGTGCGATCGAGCGGGTTGTGTCGGGAGCGGGAGCGCCATTCCTAGCCGCCATATCGGCGCCGCGCGGGATCTGGGGCGCTCGCTTGCCTCGCGTTGCATGAGTGCGCGAACAGGAGTGGGAAGCCGTCTTGCGGGCAGGCGGCCACGACCGCCCGGCGCGTTTGGGCAGGGAGGTCGCCGGCGCGAGTGCCGGCGACATCGAGGTGCGCGGCAGCGTGCAGTAGATGCGCTTCGCCGACGAGCCGGCGCGGGATGTGAACGTTCATGTGCAGCGCGACCGGCTCGCCCACTTGTTCGGCGAACGCGACGCCCGCGCCTTGCGCGAGCCCTAAATGGCTCGAACTCACTCGGGTCGAGCCGCAACCGTCTCGCCCACCGTTCCTGCCACCCTGTGCGGGGGTTGACCCGCCGATGTCGAAGACAACCGCCTTGACCGGCATCACTGCGGGCCCACGTCCATCCGCCGATCGTGGCCGAGCAGGGGCAGCTCGTCGCACATCTCGGTCAAGCGGGAGACGGTTCGCTCGGTGACCTGCTCGCATAGCGCCTCGCGGTCGAGGATGTTGGTCGTGACCACGATCGAGCGCTGGTCCTCGTAGCGGGCGTTGACGATCGAATACAGCTCCTCCAGCACCCAGTCGGTCGTCCGCTCGGCACCGACGTCATCGACGTGGAGCAGGTCGACGTCGGTCAGGCGGTCGAGCAGTTCGACGTGCGAGCGGTCGGTGCGGTGGACGTCGCGAATCTCGTTCAGCAACCGGGGCAGGGAGTAGATCGCGACCGAGCGTCCGGCCTTCAACGCCGCCTTGGAGACGAGCATCGCGAGCGTCGTCTTGCCCGTGCCGACCGGTCCCATGAACCACAGCCCGCGACCCGCCCCGAGGCGCTCCTCGATCGCGTCCGTGAAGCGGCGCGTGGCGGCGACGATCTGCGGTTCGATCTCGGTCACGGGCGCGCGATCGAAGGCGACGTCGCGGTAGCGCCGCGGGATCACGGCAGACAGGCTGCGGGCCTTGGCCAGCGCGACCCGTTGCCTACGGCAGCGGCAGTCGTAGGCGGTGTTGCTGTCCTCGTCGTAGCAGAAGCCCGAGCCGTCGCAGAGCTCGTACGGGCAGCTGTCATCGAGCGTGCGCACGACGCGAACCGGCAACTGCACCGGCGCGCCCCAGTTGCTGGCACCCCGCCGATTCACGCCGCGAACCGGTCGCCGGCGTAGTTCATGAACTTCGGATACTCCTTCTGGAACGTGAGCACGACCTCGCCGACGGGGCCGTTGCGGTGCTTGGCGATGATGATGTCGGCCTCGCCCGGGCGCTCGGACTCCTTGTCGTAGTACTCCTCGCGGTAGATGAACATCACCAGATCCGCGTCCTGCTCTATGGCACCTGATTCTCGTAGATCGGAGAGGATCGGCTTCTTGTCGTGCGCGCCTCGCTGCTCGACGGCGCGGCTCAGCTGCGAGAGCGCGATCACCGGGACGTTCAGCTCGCGGGCCAAGCCCTTGAGCCCACGCGAGATCTGGCCGACCTGCTCGACGCGGCTCTCGACGCGACCCTCGTGGCGCATCAGCTGCAGGTAGTCGATGATGATCAGTCCGAGCCCCCCCTCTACCTGGTGGTGCAGGCGGCGGGACTTGGCGCGGACCTCGAGCACGCCGGTGTCGCTGGAGTCATCGACGAACAGCGGCGCCCGCGCGAGTCGTTGACACGCCTCCAGGACCTTGGGCCAGCGGTTCTCGGCGACGCGCCCGCGACGCAGGTCCTCGCCCTTGATCCGCGACTGCGACGCGACGAACCGCTGGGCGAGCTCGGACTCGGACATCTCGAGCGAGAACAGCGCCACCGCGTGACCCTTGAGCGCGGCGTTCTCGGCGAC
>JBEKRJ010000155.1:0-8355 GCA_049518835.1 Solirubrobacteraceae bacterium | reverse complement strand
CGTGCGCCACTGGAGCCACGGCGCCGAGCGGCTGTACGGCTTCAGCTCCGAGGAGGCCGTCGGCAAGCACATGCACGCGCTGACCGTGATCGGCGACGAGCTCAGCGACGAGGTCGCCAACGTGCTCGCGACGGGGATTGCACGGCAGTACGAGCCACGGCGCCGGCGCAAGGACGGGACGATCATCGACGTGCTGACGACGGTGCTGCCGTGGCGCGTCGACGGCGAGATCGTCGGCGTCACCGGCGTGACGATCGACGTCACGCTGCGCAAGCGCGCCGAGCAGGCGGCCGCGAGCCTCGCGGCGATCGTCGAGTCGTCCGATGACGCGATCATCGCCAAGACGCTCGACGGCCGGATCACGAGTTGGAATCCAGCCGCCGAGCGAATGTACGGCTACACGGCGGCTGAGGCGATCGGCCGGATGATCACGATCCTGTCTCCGTCGCCGGTCCAGGATCGGGAGATCAAGGAGATCCTGCTACGCGTCGCCGACCTTCGCCGAATCGATCATTTCCAGACGAGCCGGCGACGCAAGGACGGCAGCGTGATCGATGTCGCGGTCACTGTCTCGCCGATCTGCAACGCCGACGGCGAGGTCGTCGGAGCGTCGTCGGTCGCGCGCGACATCACCGACCGAAAGCGGGTCGCCGATGCGCTGGCCGAGGCTGAGGCGCGCTTCCGCGGTGCGTTCGAAGGGGCGCCGATCGGGATGGCGCTGGTCGATCTCGCGGCCAGGTTCGGCAAGGTCAACGACGCGCTGTGCAACCTCACCGGCTACGGCAGCGAGCAGCTGGAAGGCGCCGCGCTCGATACGCTGCTGCACCCCGAGGACGCCGGCAGCGTGCTCGGCGCGCTGCGCACGACCAGCGACGGCGAGCAGACGGCTTATGCCGGCGAGACGCGGCTCGTCCACGCAGCCGGCCACCCGGTCTGGGTTGCGCTGCAGTTGACGCTGGTGCGCGATCGCGACGGCCGGCCATTGCGGTTCATCGGCCAAGCGCAGGACATCACCGAGCAGCGGCGCTACGAGCAGCGGCTGCAGGATCTCGCCGACCACGATGCGCTGACCGGGCTGCTGAACCGGCGCAGCTTCAGCCGCGAGCTGGACATGCACGCCGCCCGGGTGAACCGCTACGGCGCCGAGGGCGCTCTGCTGGTGATCGATCTCGACCATTTCAAGTACGTCAACGACACGCTCGGCCATCAAGCGGGCGACGAGCTCATCCGCGCCGCCTCCGTGCAGCTGCGCGGCCGGCTGCGCGCGAGCGACGTGCTGGCGCGACTGGGCGGCGACGAATTCGCGGTCTTGCTGCCCAAGGCCGACGCGCCGGGCGCGCACCGGGCCGCGCTCGACCTGCAGCAGGCGCTGGCGCAACAGCCCGCGCCCCTGGCCGGCTCGGGCCTGCGCGCGACGACCGCCAGCATCGGCATCGCGACCTTCCGCCCACCGCTGACTGGCGAGGAGGTGTTCGTCAACGCCGACCTGGCGATGTACGACGCGAAGGAGGCGGGGCGCAACCGGATCACCGTGTATGACCCGGACCCGGGCAGCCAAGGGCTGATGAAGGGGCGCGTGAGCTCCGTGCAGCGGATCCGGACCGCACTGGACCAAGGCCGCTTCACGATGCTCGCCCAACCAATCATCGACTACCGCAGCGGCCGGACCTCGCAGCACGAGCTACTGCTGCGGATGCTCGACGAGCACGACGAGCTGCTGCCGCCGGGGGCCTTCCTGGGCACCGCCGAGCGCCTGGACCTGGTCCAGGAGATCGACGCGTGGGTCGTGCAGCACGCGATCGGGCTGCTCGCCGGCGCCGGCGCAGCGCCACAGCAGCTGCCGCTGCACGTCAACCTCTCGGGACGCTCGCTGGGCGATCTCAAGCTGCTGGAGCTGATCGAGCGCGAGCTGAAGCGAACGAAGGTCGCGCCTGACCGGCTGATCTTCGAGATCACCGAGACTGCGGCGGTCAGCCACATCACCCAGGCGCGGCGCTTCAGCGAGCGCCTCGCCGAGCTCGGTTGCGGGCTGGCGCTCGACGATTTCGGCGCCGGCTTTGGCACCTTCTATTACCTCAAGCACCTGCCGTTTGACTATGTCAAGATCGACGGCGAGTTCGTCCGCAACTGCCGCAACGATCCAGCCGACCAGACCGTGATCGAGGCGCTCGTCGCGATTGCCCGCGGGCTGGGCAAGCAGACGATCGCCGAGTTCGTCGAGGATGAGCAGACCGCCCGACTGCTTGCCGGCCTCGGCGTCGACTACGGTCAGGGTTACCACCACGGCCGACCCGCACCGGTCGCCAACCACGGCCGGCCGTGAAGCGCAGCTCACGAGCCGCTCCGCTGGCCCTAAGCTGTCGCGGATGGGCGACTGGACGTTTCTGTCTGACCACGCGCATGTGCTGATTGTGCTCGCGCGCGAACCGCGCAGCGACGCGGCCGCGCTCGTGAAGGCGACCGGAATCGACAGGCACGTCGTCGTTGGGATCCTGCACGATCTTGAAGCAGGCGGCTACATCCGGCGCGAGCGTGAGGGTCTGACCGAGTTCACGTTCGTCGACCGCGAGATGCCGCTGCGTCACAACGTCGAGCGCCATCACCCGGTCGGACGGTTGCTCGACGCGGTCGAGTCACCGTCGGACACGCTGCGTGCGCGGCTCGCCCGCAAGGATTGAAGGCTCGGAGGGCGCTACCAGGTCTTGACCCGCTGCGGCGCGCGGCGCTGCGCGACCCGCAGCCGCAGGTCGAGCACGATGCACCCTGTGATCGTGCAGCGGACCGGGTTGAGATCGGCCTCGACGATCTCCGGCAACGTCCCGAGCAACAGCGCAAAGCGCAGGATCAACTCGCGCAGCGCGGTGCGGTCGAGCGCCGCGCCGCCGCGATACCCTGCGAGCTCGTCGACGACGCTCTGGCAGCCGTCGATCAGCTCGTCGGCCTCGGCGTCGGTCGCCGGGGATAGGCGAAACGTCGTCGTTTCCGGTAGCCCGGCCTGCGGCCCGCCGAGACCAACCGCGAGCACGAGGCCCAGCTCGGGATCGGCCACCGCCCCCACCAGCACGTCCGCCCCGGCTGCTGGTAGCGGCCGGACCACAGCTCCCGTCCACGGACGCCCGGCCGCGCGGACCCGCGCCTCGAGCTCGTACCAGCCATCCGTCACCGCGGACTCGCCGGTGAGCCCGAATAGCACCCCGTCGAGGGCGCTCGTACCGGCGATCTCCGCGCCGTCTGCGATCAACGCCACCGGGCCGTCGATCTGCGCCGCCGTCGATACCGCGGCCCCGGGCAGCTCGCAGTGGCGCGAGACCGCGACCGGGATGCCATGTGTTGTCAGCAACGCCTGGGCCCGCGCGAGCTCGAGCCAGCCACCGTTGGGCTCGCGGGCGAGGAACGCCCCGATCAGCTCCTGTGCCGCCGCCGTGTCGAGGTCGCGGTTGCGCGGGCGCTCGCCGAGCGGGCGCGACAGCCACTCGCGACGCTCGGCGGCGGACGCCAGCACGGCAGCGCACGACTCGGGATAGAGGAAGTTCGGTACGCCCGCGTCGCCGCGGGCCGGCAGCCGGCCATCCGAGCGCACGACCGACGCCACAACCGGCTTGGGGTGATCGGCGCAGGCGGCGCAGACGGCTTCGAACACGGCCTCGGCGCGGTCATACAGATCGACGTAGAACGCCATCACCGCGTCGATACGGTGCGCGCGCAGCAGCGCACGAACGCTGGTGGCGTACTCCTCCGGCCCCGCGTTGACGCCGAGCAGCAGCGGGTTGCGCGCGCCTCCGACCGACGGGATCTCGAGCCGGCGGGCCGCGCACGCATCGGCGGCGAGCGTCGTCACGCCGATCGCGTTGGTCACGATCCCGATCCGGCGCCCCCGCGGCAACGGCTGGCGGACGAAGAACTCGGCGGCGTCGAACAGCTCCTCGGCGCCGCCGAATCGCAACACCCCGGCCTGGCGCAGCAGCGCATCGACGACCGCTTCGCCGCGCAGCGCCGCCGCCGTCTGCGACTGCGCGTCGCGGCGCGGCGGCTGTGAACGCCGGCGTGCCTTGACGGCCAGGATCGGCTTGTTGCGAGACACCCGCTGCGCGATCCGGATGAAGTGCTCGGGACTCGTGAACGTCTCCAGGTACAGCGCCACTGCGGACGTGCGCTCGTCCTCCTCCCAGCACTCGAGCAGATCGTTGGTCGAGACGTCGGCGTGGCTTCCCAGCGAGGCGAGCATCGAGATTCCCAGTTCCCGGGCGTGCGCCTGCCCGATCAGCCCGAGTCCGGGTGCGCCCGTCTGCGAGCAGATCGCCAGGGCGCCCGCGCGCACGCCCGCGCCGGTGAAGGTCGCGTTGAGCCTAGTCTCGGGCGCGGTGTTGATCACGCCGAGCGAGTTGGGGCCCACCAGCCGCAAGCCTGCGCCGCGGACGATCTCCAGCAGCCGCTGCTCGCGCGCCGGGCCCGCGTCGCCGGCGGCCGGGCCGGCGGGCATCACCAGGAGTGCGCGCGCGCCGCTCGCCGCCGCCTGAGCAGCGAACTCGAGCTGCTCCTCGCCGTCGGCGGCGATGATCACCAGGTCGGGGGCGGCTGCCAGCTCGCTGAGGCTGCGCACGCTCGCGATCGCCGGCGGCGCCAGCTCGTCCCCGACCCTCGCGACTACAGCCACGGCGCCCTGAAAACCGCCCTGCGCGAGGTTCGCGAGCACCCGCGCGCCGACGTTGCCGGCCGTCACCGCGCCGGCCATCACCGCCACTGACGACGGCGCCATGATTGGCCGCAGTGACGCGATCGCGGCAAAGTGGTCGCGCTGGTCGATCCGCCCCAGCAGCGCGTCCGTCGGCGTGATGTCGAGCGACACCGTGACGTCTCCCGACGAGCTCCAATGCCGGACGGCAAAGCCGGCGTGCCCGAACACGTTGAGCATCATCGGGTTGGCGGCCATTACCTCCGCCTCGAAGCGGCGGATCCCGCGGTCGGCGGCGATCGCCGCGAGTTGCTCGAGCATGCGCATCGCGATCCCACGGCGCTGGAGGTCATCGGCGACCGCAAACGCGACCTCGGCGACCCGCGGCTCGCGCAGGCCCTCGAAGCTGGCGGCGGCCACCACTCGCCCGCCGTAGCGGGCAATCAGCGCCTGGCGATCGACGCCGCTCGCCTCGACCTCGGCCCGCGCGACGAGTTCAGCGCGAGCATGGCCATGGAAACGTAGGTACCGGCTCTCGTCCGACAGCCCGTCGTAGAACGACCTCAGGTCCTCGAAGTCCGCCGCAGTCGGGGCCTGCAGGCGCAGGGTCGAGCCGTCACGTAGGAGCACGTCGCGTACGAGCCGTCCCCCTTGGGGTGGCGCAATACTCGTCACATCACCGCTTGCCGCCGTCGTCTGCTTTGAGGTTGGCTGCGAGGACGTCGACGAACTGCGCGACGTCGAGCGGCTTGGTCAGATAGTCGGCCGCGCCGAGCTGGCGTACGCGCGCCTCCTGCTCCCTGCGGGCGTCGGCCGTCAGCACCACGACCGGGACCTCGGGGTGCTCTGCCTTGAGGCGCTGCAGGACCTCGGTGCCCGGCATGTCCGGGAGGTGCAGGTCGAGCACGATCAGATCGGGGTGATGCTGGCGCGCCAGCTCGAGCCCGATCGCCGCCTGCATCGCAGGGATCAGCTCGACCCCGGGATACCGGTCCATGATCCGCGCCACCAAAGTGAGGTTGGAGAGGTTGTCCTCGATGTAGATGATCCGCGAGCGCAGGCCCTCAGGGCTGCCGAGCTGCGGCGGGGACGCTTGCTCGCCGACCTGCGGATCCGCTGCGCGTGGCTGCGCCGACCCGAGCTCGACGACGAACGTGCTCCCGGCGCCCGGCCGCGAGCTGACCTCGATCTTGCCCCCCATCGCCTCGACCAGCCCCTTGGCGAGCGTCAGCCCGAGGCCAGTGCCCTCGATCCCCGTCAGCTCGGCCCCAAGCCGCTCGAACGGCTCGAACACCCTGGCCAGCTGGTCGGCGGCGATCCCGGTCCCCGTGTCGGCGATCGACGTGCGGGCCCTGCCATCGTCGGTGACCGCGAACGACACGTCCACGCGGCCACCGGCGCGGTTGTACCTGATCGCGTTCGAGAGCAGGTTCAGCATCACCTGGTTGAGGCGATTGCGGTCGGCTTGCACACGCCCTTCGTGCGCCAGTCCGCCGGTCTCGAAGTTGAGGCTGACATCGTGCTCGTGCGCCAGCGGCGCGACCAGCGCGAGCACGTAGCGGATCGTGTCGGCGAGCGCGACCGGCTCGGAGGAGACCGTGATCTGACCGGACTGGATCTGCGAGACGTCGAGCACCGTGTTGATCAGCTCGAGCAGGTGGCGAGCTTCCTTGAGCACGAAGCTGACGTGGTTTCGCTCGCGCGGACCGAGCGCTTCGAGCTCCAGCAGTTGGCCGAAGCCAATGATCGTATTCAACGGCGTTCGCAGCTCGTGGCTCATCCGCGCCAGCAACTCGCTCTTGGCCCGGTTGGCACTTTCCGCGCGGGCGGTAGCATCGAGCAGCTCGCGCTGGCCGCGCTGCTGATCGGTCACGTCCTGGACCGACCCGGCGTAGCAACTGGGGCGGGCCGCGTCCTCACGCCCGACCGCGTGCACCGTCCGCTCGACCCCGTCGCCGGCGATGATCCGGTAGTCGAGCTCGAACGGGCGCATGCCTGCGAACGCGTCCGCATACCCCGCCGCCGCGCGCTCGCGATCGTCGGGATGTAAATACGCCAGCAGCGCGTCGCCGGTCGCGGGGCCAAGCGACGGATCGCGTCCGAAGATCTCGTACAGCTGCCGTGACCAGTTCGCCTCGTCGGTGCGCGGGTCCAACGACCAGGAGCCCAGCCGCGCGAGCCGCTGCGCCTCTTCCAGGTCTGCCAGCAGGCGCTCGCGCGCGCCGTCGGCAGCCTCTTGTGCACTCCCGCGCCGCGCGGCCGGCGTCGACGGCGTGTCCGGTGGCACCGCGGCTGAGTCGATCAACGTCGTGGGATGTGCGTAGTGATGGGCATCGGCACGTTTAGCGCCCTCGATCGCCAGGTCGCGAACGGTCGCCCGATCAAGCTAGAGCCGCCGCCCGGCGGGGGCATCCGTCCGGCACCGTGGTCTCCCAGCGTACAAACTACGAGCTCAGCGGGTCGATGCCCGATCCGCAAGCAATCGTGCCGCGTTGGCTTGCAGGCGCCGGTCGTCCCCGCACCTAATCGGCTCGATGACCGGACGATCTGATCCGAACACGAGTTGCTCGGGGCCCACCAGCCGCGCGACCGCATCGACAGCCGCCGGCCCGTAGCTCGAGCAGTCATAGAAGACGCGACGGTCGCCGAGCTCGATCGCCGGTCCCCCGCGTGCCGCCAGCCGCTCGCTCAACAGCGGCGCGCAACCCGCGAGCATCGCGAATAGCGCGACCAGCTGCGGATGCTCGCGCCGGCAGCGCGTCACGAACGTCAGCCACGCGGCCTGCATCTGTGCCACGTAGCCGGTCAGCGCGAGCCACCACGGCGGCTCGGCCGTCGACGCCTCGCCGCCGCGCGGCGTATCCGTCCCAGGACCTGGGTGCACGAACAGCGGCACCCCTCGCCGCGCGACGCGCGCGAGCACCGGCCCGATCGCCGCCGCCGGCCCGTCCGCTTGCGCCAGCGCGCCGGCCGGGAGCGAGATCCCCACGCACCTGCGGGCGAGCAACTCGTCGACGTCATCGGGATCAGGCCGATCGAGCGCGACCGGGCCCCAGGCGGCGAACGCTTCGCCAAGCGACCGGACGCCGTCGAGGTGCGCCGCGATCAGCCGCGTCGCCTCGACGCGTGACAGCGCCTCGATCCCGACCGGGCTCGATAGCGCGATCAGGGCCAGGTCGAGCCCGTCGCTCGCCACCAACCCGGCGCGGTACCGGGGCGCTTGCGCGCCGGCGTCGATCGCGTACGGCCGCTCGCCGGCGCTGTGCAGCACGCTCCCGCCGGCTACACGCCTGACGTACGGCAGCGAGTCACGCACCGCGAGCGCCTCGAGCAACGGTGCCGTCCAGATGTGCTGGTGAACGTCGACGCGCATCGGGCCCTCGTCACGAACGCTACCGGGCTGGCGCGACGTCAAGTCGTCGACAAAGGATGCTGCTCGACGTAGGACCAGAACTGGCGCTCGAACGCCGCCCAGTCGATCACCGTGGTGGGGCCGTCGGGCGGCAATCCGCCGCCGAGTGGCCCGTCGCCGCCAAAGTCGCCGCCGCCATCCTCGTCGCGCCACGGCCGCGGAGGCAGCAGGCAGATGTAGATCGCGAGTGCGAGCGGCACGAGCGCAAGGCCGCCGACGAGTTGTGCCAGCACGCCGAGGCCGGCGGCCGCCAGCACCGCGCCGGCGAGCG
>JBEKRJ010000154.1:0-8371 GCA_049518835.1 Solirubrobacteraceae bacterium | reverse complement strand
ACCAAAGGAGAAGTCTGGTCCAGCACAGGTGACTCATCATCGCTGGATGCTGGTGATCGCGTTGCGTGTGATCTAACGAGCCGCTTGGAGGCTCGGCGCTGTGTGGCTCGTTTCAAGAACGGCTGCAACGGCCCGGGTGGCCGCACGAGGCCGAAAATCACGTGAATCCGGCGATGACTACTCACCTGATGCCGTGGAGGCTATGCGCCCATCGACCAAGCCTTTGAAGCGGAGGTTCCGTGACGGCCCAAACAATTGGAGACCCGGTCGCAGGCCGGACGTCGACAGACACAAACGCGATCGCCGAGCATTGGATCGGCGGCGAATGGATCGGGTCCGACACCGTCTCAGAGTCGACTAACCCGGCTACGGGGGAAGTGTTGGGCCGGTGGGCCGACGGCGGAGAGACCGAGGCGCGCGCGGCGATTGCCGCTGCACGCCGGGCGTTCGACACCACGCCCTGGTCGCGGGACCGCGGCCTTCGCAGTCAAGCCCTGAGCGAGATGGCCGATCGCTTTGACGCCAACGCAGAGGAGCTAGGGCGGCTGGTGACGATGGAGAACGGCAAGAAGCGGAGCGAGGGAATGCTCGAGGCGACACTTCCGGGCGTGACGCTCCGCCACACGGCGGGCCAGGCGTTGACCGATACCGGCATCAGCGCGGAGGTCGCGCCGGGACAGTGGTTCAGCACGTACGCCGAGGCGGCCGGGGTGGTCGGGGTGATCGTTCCGTGGAACTCGCCTGTCATCCTGCTGCTCCGGTCGCTCGCACCCGCGTTGTCGGCGGGGAACACAGTCGCGGTGAAGATGCCGGGGGAGACCGCGCTGGTCGCGAACCTGGTCTCCCGGATCATCGCCGAGGTCAAGTCCTTGCCGCGCGGCGTCGTGAACATCTTCACCGAGTCCGGCAACACGGGCGCTCCGTACCTCGTCGCCTCACCCGACGTCCAGGTCATCAGCTACACGGGCAGCAGCCCGGTCGGGCGAATAATCGCCGCGGCAGGCGCGCCCACGCTCAAGCGGATGAACCTCGAGCTCGGTGGCAAGACGCCGATGATCGTGTTCGACGATGCAGACCTGAACAGCACGGTTCCGCTGCTCGTGGCCGGCGTCACGACGTTCGCCGGACAGTTCTGCATGACGGGCTCCCGGATCTTGGTCCAGCGCGGGGTGGCCGACGAGGTCCGCACCCGGCTGGCGAGAGCGTCTGAAAGCGTCCGCGTCGGGGACGGACTGGAGCGGGACACCGACATGGGCCCAATGATCGACAAACCCAACGTCGCCCGGGTCGACAGCATGGTCGAGGCGGCCCTCGCCTACGCCAAGCCGATCGTGCGTGGCGGCCCCGCGACGGACGGCGCCCTCGCCGCTGGAGCGTTCTACCGCCCGGCGCTTCTGGAGGTTGAGGACGTCAACACCGAGATCGTGCAGACGGAAGTCTTTGGTCCGGTCGCGACTTTCGAGGTGTTCGACACCGAGGCCGACGCCATCTCGGCGCGAATGCGACCGAGATGGGGCTCGCCGCCGGCATCTTCACCAACGACATCAACATCAGCCGACGCGTCAGCCGCGAGGTGCAGGCCGGGACGGTCTGGACAAACGCGTGGGCGGCGATCAACGACGGGTTCGCCGAGGGTGGCTACAAGCAGAGCGGGGTCGGGCGCCTACGCGGCCCGCTCGCGATCACGGACTTCCAGGAAGCCAAGACCGTCGTGCACTCGATCCCACCCGACGGGGCCTAACTCCCCTGGCCACACCAAGCCGCATCCGGGGAAAACCAACCCCACAAAACCCGACGAACACCAAAGGACAATGACATGCCCGCCAGCCCGATCGATGTGGTTAACGAGTGGTTGCAGAACCTGGTCGACCCTGAGCTCGTCAACAGCGTGGTTGCCCCGGACGCCAGCTACGTCTCACTCAACACCGAGGACGCCGAGCTCAGCAAGATCATGCCGTGGGCCGGCGCGTCGCACGGCCCGCAGGCGTTGCTCGACAACCTCGGCGCGATGTTCACCCGCTGGGAGAATCAGGCGTTCAACGTGACCACGATGTTCGCTTCTGATCTGAGTCCGAACTTGGAGGTCGTCGCCCATGCGCGCCACAACCGCATTGTGCGCCACGAGGCGCCACGAATCGAGCGGAGATGAAAGGGCTCCGACGTCGGGCTGTCGCAGCAGCCCGAATGAAGCTGGCGGCAGCCTGACCCCGGAAGCGCGGGCGAGGGCGGGAGCAGCCGCGACGAAGGCGAGGCGGGCCGGCACCACCAGACGGTCCAGTGCTCGCTCAGCGAGACGGAAAGGCGTAACGGAAGTGAACCAGTGGTTGAACCCCCTCAAGCGTGACACCGGCTCCAATCTGGTGGATGGCCGGGCAGCAGCGCGCACCGCCCGAGATGGTCGCGGGCGGGAACTCCGAAGCCGGCTTAATGCGGCCGGTGGCGAGGCCGCGAGGAAGGTCTGCGGCGTACTCGTGGCGATGCTGCAAGGGGAAGAGCTGGGCGCCGACCCCGTCAATCGAGACGTGGTGAACGTGGGAACCGTCCCGGCGTTGCCCTCACCGCCGCCTTTGGGTGGTGGCGGGCAGGCTCGCTGTCGGCTGACAGCGCCGGGATGGGACGGAGGGTCCGTAGTAGTCCGAGCCGGGGAAAGCCCGGTACATGGCGAAGGGACCCAGCAGGCTCGCAGGGCGGTTGCTGGAATGCCAGGAGGTCGCCGGTGAATACCGATGCGCCGTGGCCGAGCCTCGAAGAGGCCCGCGCCCGGGTACTGGAGATCCAGACCAAGCTGCACCGATGGGCGACCGACGGTCCTGATCGTCGGTTCGATGACCTGTTCAACCTCGTCTGCGACCCGGCCTTCCTGACGGTCGGCTGGGATCGTGTGCGGGGTAATCGAGGAGCACGAACGGCCGGTGTCGACGGTGTGAAACCACGCTCGATCGGCGCCAAGGACGGCGAGGAGTTCCTGCGTGAGCTGCGAGATGATCTCAAGGCGCGCAGGTTCGCCCCGCTGCCTGTGCGCGAGCGGATGATCCCGAAGACCTCGGGCAAGTTGAGGCGATTGGGAATTCCGACTGGGCGCGACCGGTGCGTGCAAGCCAGCCTGAAGCTGGTGCTCGAGCCGATCTTCGAGGCGGATTTCAAACCGTGTTCCTACGGCTTCCGCCCGATGCGCCGAGCCCAGGACGCGATCGAGGAGATCCACCATTTCGGACGCCTCTCGTACGAGTGGATTCTGGAAGGCGACATCGCCTCCTGTTTCGATGAAATCTCGCACTCGGCCCTTCTGGACCGGGTCCGGGGTCGCATTGGGGACAAGCGCGTGCGGGCCTTGGTCAAGGCGTTCCTGATCGCCGGTATCCTCACTGAGGACGGTGCTCTCAGGGGCAGCAAGACCGGCACCCCGCAGGGCGGGATTCTCTCGCCGTGCCTCGCGAACATCGCCCTCTCCGCGCTCGACGAGCACTTCGCCGAGACGTGGGAGACGACGATGGCCACGAACGAAGACCGAGTGAAACGCCGTCGCCGCGGACTTCCGATGTATCGCCATATCCGATACGCGGACGACTTCGTGGTGATGGTGTCGGGCACCGAGGCCCAAGCCGAGGCGCTCAAGGTCGAGATCGCGGCGGTCCTCTTGACCGTGGGGCTCCGGCTCTCGGAGGAGAAGACCAGCGTGTGCCACATCAACGAGGGGTTCGACTTCCTCGGCTTCCGGATCCAACGGAAACGGAAACGAGGGACGAACAAGGTGTACGTCTACAGCTGGCCATCGAAGAAGGCGCTCGCGTCGATCATGGCCAAGGTGAAGACCATCACCAGACAGGGAACCGACCAGCCGCTCTCGCTCGTGTTGCGCCAACTCAACTCGGCGCTTCACGGGTGGGCGGTCTACTTCCGGCACGGCTGCTCCAAGCAGACGTTCAACTACCTGGCCCACTACACGTGGCTCCGGGTCTGGAGATGGCTGCGAAAGAAGCACCGCCGCGCGCACTGGAGGACGATCCGACGGCGCTACCTGCAACTACTCGGCAGGCTGGTGCCCCACGACGGCGGGATTGAGCTCTTCAACATCGCATCGGTGCCGGTCACCCGGTACCGCTACCGCGGCACGAAGATCCCGAACCCGTGGACCCAGCGGCCTACGACGACAGGAACGCAGTTGACATTGGGGCTTGTGGAGAGCCGGGTGCGGTGAGAGCCGCATGCCCGGTTCGGGGAGCGGGCCGAGGAAACGGACCGGCCGAGAGGCCGGCACCGCGCCCCGGCTCGACTCCACCGATCTCGTCGCTGCCCGCGGCGACCCGGGCGGCAACGGCATACCGCTCGCGGACGACCTCCCGGACGTCCGCGATCGAGGTGGCGGGGACGCTGGCGACGCAGCCGCAGCTGGTTGATTGCGGTGTGCAGCAGCCCTCCTTGTCCTGCGGCTCGCAGCAGGAGGCATGCTGCTCGGTGCTGCAGCAACCACAGGAGGGTGTCGGGGTCGGCGCAGCCATTGCGATAGCTCCTTGAGCGCGTCGGGGATCACGTAGTAGTAGGCCCACAGACCTTCGCGGTCGGAGCCGACGATCCCGGCCTGGCGAAGGACCCTGAGGTGGTGCGAGACGGTCGGCTGGGAAAGGTCGAACAGCGGCACGAGCTCGCACACGCACACCTTCCCGGCGTGCTTGCGCAGCACGTCGACGAGCTGCAGCCGCACGGGGTCGCCGAGCGCCTTCGCGATTAGCGCCATCCGCTGCGCCTGGTGACGCTCGACGTCTGGGTAGGCGACCGGCTGGCAGCACGGCTCCCCCGGCGGACGTTTGGTCTTCGGAGTCAGCTCCAGGTCGACAGCCATCGATATACATATATCGATTGAAGTGATGCCTGTCAATGGATACACTCGCTCGGCGGTCGCCCCGGCCACTATCGACGAGTCTCAAAGCTGAGAGCGAGGACCCAGTTGCACGTCCTGTTCGTCTGTTTGCACAAGCCGGGCGCTCGCAGATGAGCGGACGAAGGCGCGCAACAGCCCGATGGTGCTAGGCCGCGCCGGCGTGACAACGGCGATCGCGCTCTCGGTTGCATGAGCCGCGCGACCCAATGCGGTATCAAGCTTGAGGCGATGACGCCGCCCTCGGCACCGATGCCTATGCCGACCTGCACGAGAAGATGGCAGCGCTGCTGCACTCGCGGGCGATCGGGGCGCCGTCGCGCGCGAACTTTGGCGCCTGTGTTCGGTTTCGCGCGCAACCACGCGCTGGTCGATGGCAACAAAATGGGCGTCCCAGGACGCCAAAGTTCGCCGGCCAGCGGTCGCGCGCGCCAAAGTTCGCCATCGTCGGACCGGTGCTCGTCGGGCCCGGATCCGTGGCCGGGCAGGAAAGGGCAGTCCGCAACTGGGCTGGAGGGGTAAGCGCGCATCGGCGGGAGGACGAGGTCGCCGAGGCTGCGCAAAACGTTACGTACGAGCGTTTTCCATCCCTATCGCGTAACGAAATGGCTCACAGCCGGCCACAACGTGACGCACGGCGAGCGCATTAGTCGCTTACGTGACATTTGGCCGGCGACGCACAGCCGGCGGCGCGGCAAACGCGCGCTGGGCGGGACACTCCCGTGGCCGGCCGGCGGGTGCCACTACGAGTCGTCACGAAGCGCCAGCGACGAGTGCCACGAGGTCGAACCCGCCGCGAGTCTCACATTGGCGGTCAGCACGATGGCCGACACGTCGAGCACGATCGACTCAGTCGGCGCCGCCGCCACCGAGTCCTCCCGCGCCTGCTCGACCACGGCCATCACGCGATCGTGCGAAAGCTTCGGTCACGGGAAGCTGCTCGAGGCGATTACCCGCGCCATACCCACACCATGCAACACCGATAGATCGCATGCGCGGTGTCCCGCGCTTCGGTCCGAACGCCGAGACGGCCACACTAGCCAGGGCCCTACGGCGCACGCGTCCCAAACGCCAGCCGCCAGTCGTCCTCGCTGTGCCCGTCGACGGTCAGGCGCCACTCGAAGCGCTGTCCCGGGGCCAGCGGCAGGGGCCCGTAGTTCATCGCAAACGGAAAGTCGAGCGGAGCGCCCGGACGCAGGCCCGCCGGCCGGCCGGTCTCGAACGATCCCTCGACCGCGACCGCTTGGGGACGATCATCGGGCCCGGGGAACGACACCGGCTGGCCGTCTGCGTCCAGCAGCTCGAGCCGGAATGAGTGGCGGGCGTTTGCCTGGTCCCACGGGACCTGAAACAGCACCGCGATCCCGAACGGCGTTGGCCGCGGTCCGGTCAACGACCAGCCGCCGCCGATGATGTTGAGCTTCCCATCCGCGGCCTGCGCGTAGTCGCACAGCAGCATCGTCACACGCATCGAGTCACCCTCGGCTCACCTTCGGGCCTGCGCAGGAATTATCGCGGGTTTTGAGGGCGTCTGGACGCGCCTGGCGCCGCCGGCCTCGCGTACTCCCGGTATTGTCGGGCGAGCCGGCGGCGTCAGCCACGCCCCGCCAGTCGTCAAATCCCCGCACTAATTCCTCCGCGGGCCCTTACCCGACCGGCGCGCGCCAGGCCGATCAGGTCAGGCGCCGGCGCGCGCCAGGCCGATCAGGTCAGGCGCCGGCGGGAACGAGACGCGCACGACGCGCTGACAGTACGGGCTGTATGAGGGGTCGCCGGCGCCGTGGTAGAGCGCTCGGGCGGCCGCGACGTCACCCGGCTCGGGACCACAGATCCAGCGGCGGGTGACGACCTGCGTGCACGCCCGCCTCGTGCACTCCAGCGCAGACGCCGAGAACGTGTCGTTGGCCGAGCAGTCGGCGTTCGGGTTCATGATCCGGCACCGCGGGCCCTTGTCCGGAGCGTGCGTGTGCATCAGGCCGAGGACGTGCCCGAGCTCGTGCGCCGCGACCGTGTCGGTGAACTCTGCGTCGATGCTGTCGGGGGACAGGATCTCCATCCGCGTCGCACCCCAGGGCTTCCACCCGACCCAGTCGACGCACGCCTGGACGCTGTCGGCCCACGGAAACTCGTGGCAGGCTCCGCGTGCCGCGTGCTCGGAGCCCGTCTGCGCGACGATCACGTTCGCATCGCGCCGCGACCGGGTGAACTCGAAGCGCACGCCGACGTTCGCCTCGTCCCACTTGTCGACCGCGGTCGCCAGCAAGCCCGCCTGATCGTCGGCTGACCGCTCGATGTACACCCGCAGCACGCGTGTCGGCCACGCGAACGGATAGCTCAGCGCAATCGCCCCGATCGCGCCCACCAGCACGAGCGCGGCGACGAGCAAGCCGACTTTCCAGGCACGTCGAGCCCGGCGCGCGTCGCGCTGCGACGCGGTCTCGCTGCGCCCGTGGACGCCGAGCCTCATCGGCCGCCGGCGCCTCCCGACGGCGCCGGCAGGCGTGCGCTGCGCGCATGCGCAACTGACATGTCAGCAGGATATGAAGCGGCCGCGCCGGCTCACTCCGTAGCAACCCGCGGCCGTGACCCGGACACCACCAAGCCGTCAACCAACGGCGCCCGGCTGACCTCCCCCAACCGCGCCGCCCGCCCCGCCGGCCCAACCGCGCCTAGCGCGAAAGCGCGACCGGCGCCGAGGTGCCGATCACGCGCCCGCGGACGTCGAGTGCCTGGACCGAGAGCTCCGTTTCTCCCGCCGGCACCGTGATCGCGGTCTCAAACCCGGACTTCGCGGCCGCCGCGACGCGCGCCAGGGCGCCGGCGCTCGTCCCGCCCAGCACGCGCCACGAGGTGACTCGGGTGGCGCCGTTCCAGCTTGAATACACCGTCGTCTGACCATGACGCGTGCGCGCGGCGGCGGCCGGCGGGTACAGCGGTAGCCCGACCCAGCGCGCCAGCGTCGCCCGGTAGCTCTGGTCGGGGTCGGGGAACAGCGCGTCCATGACCAGCTGACCCGATGCGGTGTACTCGGAGAACTCTGGTTGCGAGCCCCAGCCGACGAGCTCGTTGCCGTTTGACAGCGGCTCCATGCTGCCCATGTAGTCGGCGTCGAAGCCGCTGCCGTGCGTGTACTGGCCGGCGAGCGTGGCCACGTGGGTGCGGGCGTCGAGCCTGAGCACGATCGCGCGCGAGGCGCTCGTCGGCGAGACGTACGTGCCGCCGCCGGTGATCTGGCAGCAGTGGTCGTCGAACACGGTGACCAGCGCAGAGCCCGGATACACGCCGACGTCGTGCTGCCATTGGAACGCCGCGCCGGGGCCGAACGCAAAGCTCGAGTGCTTGCCGCCGAGGGTCCAATCGATCCGGCCGCTCGCGCCGTCAACCTCGTACGCGGCCCACGTGTTGCGCATCGAGACGACGAACGTTCCGTTGCCGGGCAGGTCGATCGCGTTGACGTGGTACGCGTCCCACGGGAAGCCGTTGGTCGGCAGCGAC
>JBEKRJ010000153.1:0-8397 GCA_049518835.1 Solirubrobacteraceae bacterium | reverse complement strand
GCGAGCACCTCGCTGGCGGCGGGCTGGCCGTAGTCGGCGAGCGCCTGCTGGATCTGCCCGCGCAGCTGATCAGACAGCAGCCATTCGATCACGCGCCGCACGTCGGCCTGGTCATAGACCGTGTAGTTCTCGGTCCGTCCGAACACGCCCGCGTGCTCGCGGAGCATCCGGGCGCAGATCGAGTGAAACGTCGCGGCGATCACCCCACGTGCTGTCTGTTCGCCGAGCAGGTCCGCGAGCCGCAATCGCAGTTCGCTGGCGGCACGGACGCTGAACGTGACTGCGAGGATCTCCCACGGCGCCGCTGCGCCGGTGGCCAGTAGCCGGGCGATGCGGTGGATCAGCGTCTTGGTCTTCCCGGCGCCCGGCCCGGCGATCAGCAGCAGGGGTCCGGGGCCGTGGCAGACCGCTTGGGCCTGCTCGGGCGTGAGCCCGGCCAGCAGGCGTTCGGGCGCGAACGGCGCGCTGATGTGCGCGCCCGGTGGGTGGGTGGGCATGCACCACCTCCTCGGTGTTCTGTGGACAGTTACGGCCCCCCGGCAACAGGCCGCCGACCAAAGGCGCGAGCGCCTGCTCGGCTGGCCGGCCGGCGAGCGTGCTAAGCCCGCGCTGCAGCGGCAATGCGCGCCGGCCAGGCGCCGGCCCGACGAGAGCCGGTTTGTCCCTTGGTTGGAGACGATCGCGGTACTCAGGGCGTTGTCGCGGCCGGGTGCCGGCTATGGCGCGACGGCCGGATCACTCCGGCGTGAGCGTCGGGTGAATCGCTTCTGGGACGGTGTACCGGGCCGCCGGTGACGGCGCGTGCTGCGAGCAGCGCCGGTCCGGGGGTTTAGGCGGCGAGCATCGCGCGGGCCTGGTCCTCGGTGAGGACGGCGACGCCGAGGCTGTGCGCCTTAGCGAGCTTCGAGCCCGCGGACTGTCCGGCGATCAGGTAGTCGGTCTTGTTCGACAGCGACCCCGACGCCTTCGCCCCGGCGGCTTCCAAAAGCTCCTGGAAGTCTTTGCGGTCGACCGTCAGGGTGCCGGTGATCACCACCGTCTTGCCCGCGAACGGCGAGCCCCCGCGAGGCTGGACGGGGCGGTCCTCGTCGCGGACGTCGAGGCTGACAGCGAGTTCACGCAGCGCCGCGATCTCGGCGAGCGTGGCGGGCTGGTCCAGGAACGCGCGCAGCGCCCGCGCGACCGTCGGGCCGATGTCCTGGACCTCGCACAGCTCCTCGACGGTCGCGTCCTGCAGCTGCTCGATCGACTGATAGCCGTGGCGGCAGATCCGCTTCGCTGTCCCCTCGGACACCAGCGGGATCGACCAGCCGACGATCGCGCGGCGCAGACCGACCGTCTTGCTGTTGTCGATCGCGGCGAGCAGGTTTGATACAGACCGCTCACCCCAGCCGTCAAACCGCGCCTCGCCTTCTGGCATCAGGGTCTCGTGATCCAGCCGGTAGATATCCGACGGGGTCGACACCAGGCCGGCGCCGATCAGCTGCTCGAGGCGGGCTTCGGAGAGGCCTTCGACGTCCGCGCCCGCGCGCGAGCACCATTGGATCAGCCGCCGCAGCCGCTGCGCCGGGCAACCCTGGCTGTTCTCGCACATCACAACCCGCGACGGGCCGACGATCACCAGCGGCGCGCCGCACGACGGGCACACGGTCGGCGGCTCGATCACACGCTCGCTGCCGTCCCGCTCGCCCGGGTCGACGACGCCGGACACGAACGGGATCACGTCGCCGCGCCGCAGGATGTAGACGCGGTCGCCGACGCGGATGTCACGCGCCGCGATCACCGCCAGGTTGTGCAGGCTGACGTGCTCGATGTGCGTCCCGGACACGAACACCCGCTCCACCCGCCCGCGCGGCGTCAGCTGGCCCGTCTTGCCGGGCGTCCAGTCGACAGCCAGCAGCCGCGTCACCGCGACCTCCGGCGCCGGCTTGAACGCGATCGCGCCCTTCGGGTGATGCCCGGTCTGGCCCGCGGCGTCATACGCGGCGCGGTCGGCGAGCTTGATCACAACCCCGTCGAGCTCGTAATCAACCTCCCGACGACGGTCGAGGATCTGCAGGATGTACGCATGGATCGCGCCGGGATCAGCGGACTCGGCGTACCCCTCGACGGCGAACCCGATGGCGGTGAGCTCGTCGGCGAGCTTGCGCTCAGCAGGCGCGTCGCCGAGGCGGATCAGGTCAAACGCGTAGAAGCGCACCGGCCGCTCGGCGACCTTGGTGCGGTCCTTGGCCAGCAGCGTGCCGGCGGCCGCTGTGCGGGGGTTGGCCAACTGCCGGTCGGGGTGCGCGTCGTTGTAGGCGCGCCAGTCCGAGCGCAGCATCACGACCTCGCCGCGGACCTCACAGTCGACCCGCTCCGAGAGCACTTCCGGCATGCCGTGCACGTCCCCGCCGCGGACGTTGACGGTCACGTCCTGGCCGACCTCGCCGTTGCCGCGCGTCGACGCGCGCGCCAACCGCCCGGCGCGATACAGCACCGACAACGACAACCCGTCGAACTTCGGCCACAACGCGAACGCCTGCCCCGCAAACCGCCCCAGAAAACTGTCGAGCTCGGCGTCAGTGGTCGCCTTCTCCAGCGACAGCATCGCCACCTCGTGGCGAGCGTCCGCGTACAGCTCCCCCGCGAGCTCGGCGCCGACCTGCTCCAACGGGTTGTCGGCCGGCGCAAGCTCCGGGTGCGCTGCGATCAGCGCCCGCAACTCGTCCTCCAACGCGTCGTACTGCGCGTCTGAGATCACCGGCTCGCCGGCGTAGTACAGCCGCTTGTGGTGACGCAGATCCTGCGCGAGCCGGTCAACGCGGTCAGACACGCTCGTCAACGAGGACATCGACGCGCACTATAAGCTCGGACACACCCCCTGCTCGCCAGCCCCGCCGCCCCCTCGTAGCCTGATGGGCGGCCGCTCGCCCGCCGCGCCGCCACGCTTTTCACCGTCGCAATGCCGCATGTGACGCCCGTCCGGCGAGATCTATGACCTCGCCCGCCGGCTGAGCACGTCCACCGCTCCTCGACGCGCACGCCCCAGCGGATTTGGCTCGACCGGCTCCCGGCGCGGTTTGAGGCGGGTTACGCTTGCGTCATGGACGTGATGCTGGCGGTCGCGAGCAAGCGCGAGGTGCGCGATTACAACAGTCGCGCTGTGCCAGCCGACGTCGAGCGGCGGATCCTCGAGGCGGGTAGGGTGGCGGGCAGCTCGCGCAACACCCAAGCGCGGCGGTTCATCGTCGTCGCCGATCCGGACCGGCGCGAGCAGTTGGCCGACGCCGTCTACGCGCCCGGCAACGTCCGCGGCGCGACGCTCATGGTCGCGATCGTCGCGTGGGGACGAGGGCCGACCGCGTTTGACGTCGGCCGAGCCGCGCAGAACATGATGCTCGCCGCCTGGGAGGACGGCGTCGGCTCATGCCCCAACGGAATCGCCGACCCCGACCAGGCAGCCCGGATCCTCGCGCTCAGCGAACCGGAGCGCGCGGTGATCGTGATCACGTTCGGCTACCCCGCCGGCGCCCGCGACCCCCACCGCCACTCGGTCGCCGAGTGGATCGCACGCGCGGACCGCAAGCCGTATGACGCCGTGGTGCAGCGCCTCTAGCTTCTCCGAAAGGAGCTCGTCTCGTCCGGTGCGGCTGTTGATGGAGGTGCGGGCGGCATCGCGGCTCACCCCGCCGTAGATCGCCGCGGTTGGCCCATTCGATATGCGGACGCGATCCAGTCGCCGACCGTGCTTGTCAGTGCGGGCTTGTGTCTTGCTCTTTGGACCATTGCCAGAGCGCGCGGTCAAGCGTCCGGCCATCCACCCGAGCGTTCGCGACTAGCCGGCGGTATTCCTCGACGTACTGCGCCCAGAGGCGCTGGCTGTATGAGACCGGTGATCGGACTCCGAGCGCGTGCAGCGTGCGTTTGTCGAGGATCGGATAGCGGTCGGGGTCGGCGAGATGCAGCAGCACCGATGCTGTTGGAAACTCGACGCCCGCGAGGGAGCGCAGCGCGTCGATCCGTTCCCGCTGCGAGCTGTCGTCATCCAGCGCGTCGCGCGTGGCCGCCTCGACCTCGTTGTTGCTGTTGGTCGCGACCAGCGGCCCGCTGCGCGGCGTCTTCCATCGGCACACGGCGACGAACTCGTCGCGGGTGTAGTAGCCGCGGTCGCGAGCGGCCCGACCGATGCTCAGGACCTCGTCGTCGTCCTCGTCGGCATAACGCGCCGCGTACGCCGGGATGTCTGCGATGTCGAACTGCAGCTCGAAGCGCCCCACGGCGCGAAACGTACTTCGCGGGCGGGTGCCCGCGCCGGCTCAGACCCGCGCCCGGTCCACGACCGACACCGACCAGGCTCTCAAGAGTCCTCGCCGACGACTGGCGGGTGAGGATGCGATTGCGGGCTGGGCCGGCGCGTGGCCGCCGGCAAACGCGAGGCCTGTCGGTCGGCGCCAGCCGCGGCGCGTCGGCCGTATCCGGCAGCGGCCGATGCCGTGCCTGCCCGCTGTCCAACGCTTCGAGTCGGCCGCGCTGCGGTGCTCGTTCGGGCCTGGGTCGCGGACGCCGTTGCCCCTGACGGCTCTTTCGCCGGCTCGGGGTCGATCTGGCTAGGCGACCCAGTCGGTTCGGGATCGCCGGCCGCGTCTGCGAACCCAGTCCACGTCCTCTGGCCGGCATCCCCGGCTCGTCAAGTGTTCTACGAACGCGTCGATTCGGGCGGCCACGTCGGCGGCAAACTCCAGCACCTGGTCCTCGTCGACTGCCTCGAAGCGCCGCCTGAGGCTCTCCCACTCCTGATGGCTGCACATGCGTCCAATCGTATCCCGCAGGCCGATCATCGCCCGCAACCACCGGACGGCCGGCCACGGGCGCGGCCGCTACCGGGTGCGGCAGACAGTCACAGGAAGGCCACCGGGATCGGCAACCGAGCCGGCGGCCCGTCGGTGGGCGGCCTACGACCGCACGGACTGCCCGGCCGGCTATGCCGCCACCGCCGGCGCCGCTGCCGCGACGGCGAGTGCTACGTGCGCGACTCGCGCGGCGAGCGTGATCGTCGCTGGGCTGTCTGTGAGGAGCGCGATCGCGCCCAGCACGGGCGCTACCAGCAGCAGCACCACCACGAGGCCCAGCAGCCGTCGAGGTGTTCGCCGGCGGCGCCGTTCGCCGGCGTGGTCATCGTTGAGCATCGCCGACTCCGCCAGGTGCTGTTGGTGATAGGCAGGGGTTGAGCGTGATCGTGCGCTGTCCGCCCGCGATCGCGCAGGTCCAGCTTGCGTGCTCGTGGTCGTCGGCGCCGGCGGGGTGTCCGAGCAGCAGTTCGACGAGCGCGAGCGCGTCGCCGTGGGGTTGCGGTGGGCTGGTGTACTCGCGGCCGTCGTGGCCGGCGAGGGTGCTGTTGACCGCGTCGCGGACGTGCACCACCACCAGCCCCCTACCACCCTACCACTGTGCGTGCGGCTGTTTATCGGCATAGCTGGTTGGCGAGCCAGCGGGGGCCCTCAATAGGTGAGTTCGCCGAACATGTCGGCGACGTAGGCGCGGGCGCGGTTGAACTGCTCGCCGCGCAGCTCGCGGCCATAGGGGCCGCCGAGCAGCACCGACGCGAGGTCGTAGATCGCGCCGCCCGCCCCGCACGAGGCTGAATGGCATTTCCAACCGGTTGTCGCGTCGGTCCCGACGGAGCAGGAGGGGTGAACGTCGGGGTGCCAGGTGGCGGGGCAGCGCACCAGCCCGCCGCGCGGCACGTCGATTCCGGCGAGCGACTCGAAGTACTCCGGCGGGATGATCCGCTTGTACGGGTCGTCGTGATCGACGGTCCGCCCGGTTCGCCGCTCCTGGGTTCGCGCGGGCGGGTCGGGGAGGTCGCCGACGAGCTGCTCGGTCGTGTAGGGCGCCAGCCCGAAGTCGGCTTCCAGGATCCGCGCGTGGCGGCCGGTCTTGCCATTTACCGAACCTGCAAGCCGTAGGACTCTGCTGCGGTCTCGACACGCGAGGTCCGCGACGTTCGGCCTGCCGTCGCGGTCGACGCCGAGGTGGTGGATCAGCCGTAGGTGCGCGCGCTCGATCGGCTCAATCGCCTCGCCTGTGTGTCGATTGATCCGTGTGGCGGGGAGCGGTTGGTCAAGACGCCAGTAGGCATGGACGCCGCCGCTTCCCGCCGTCTCGACCAGGAGATGGCATGGCCGCTGGGCGAGGAACGCCCACAGGTGGTGAAGCTGTCCGGGGTGGTCGACGTCGACCCACAGCGCCCGCGTGTGAGCGACGGCCTGCTTGTCGCCTCGCGCGTCTCGGCGCACGGCCGCCGCGACGAACACCTCGTCGCCGCGGTAGGCGTGCGAAGCGGCGAGCGCGAGCAGCCGGTTGAGCCAGTCGGCCTGTCCGGTATCGCCGCCGGGGAGGTAGTGGTCGGCGCGGCCGCGGGTGCCGATCGTGAGCGTGCCGTCCCGTCGGCTGCCGGCGGCGAGTTCGACCAGCCCGTCGGACTGCGAGTGCAGCAGGCCGAGCTGTAGCGCGCGGTGGCGTTCGGGCGCCAGCTTGCCGGTGAACGTGCGGCCGTCGGCGAGCCGCACCCGGCAGCGCAACCCACGATCCCGGCCGGGGCGGGGGTGCGGCAGTCCGAGCACGTTGGCGGTCGATCCTCCCCGTTTATGACCGGCTGCCTGCCCCGGACGGCAATGTGTGTTCACGCTGCCGCTTGTGTGCGGTCTCGCCGCCGTGGGCGGGCGGTGGGTGCTGGGTGGTGGTGTTGGGCGGCGTAGTCGCGGGCGACAGCCTCGGCCGCTTCGCGTCCTTCGCCGATGCCGGCGAGCGTCTCGACCACGGTGATGTCGAGCACCTGGTATGTGCCCTCGGCGGTCTCGCGGGCGAGGACCTGGTGGCGGGCGCCGGTTGCGTCGCGGTAATGCAAGGGGTTCGGGTTGGGCATCTTGGTTCTCCTCATTGCTCGCGGTCGTCGTCGACGTGGTGGTGGGTGAAGTCGGCGAGCTGTTCGAGGCTCGCGGCGACGGCGATCAGGTCGTTGATCTGCTCCTGCCAGCGGCGGTCGATCGTGCTGCCGTGCCGTGCGTAGAGCGCGGTCATGCACGCGAGCGCGCCGGCGGCCTCTTCGAGCGCCGCGGCGGCCTGCGGGACGAGCCGGTCGATCGGCGCGACGGCGAGGCTGTCGATCGCCTCCTCGACGCGGTGCAGGGCGAGCTCGCGGTACAGGTCGGTGACCCGCTCGGAGCTCGCCGCAGCACCTCGCCGTCGCACAGGCGGTAGCCCACGCCGCGGACCGCGATCACCAGCCTGCGGCCGGGTCCGGCGGCGGCGAGCTTCGCGCGCAGCCTGGCGGCGTGCGATTCCAAGGTCCTTGTCCGCGCGCAGGCGGGCAGGCCCCAGACGTCTCGCAGCAGCTCGGCCTTGCTGTGCACCCGTGTCGGGTCGGCGATCAGCGCCCGCAGCAGCTCGTACTCCTTCGCGGCCAGTTCGATCCCGCGGTCGCCGACGCGGACCCAGCGCATGTTGTGGTCGACGGTCAGAGCCCCGACGCGGCTGACCGCGGCGGGCCGGGGCTGGTGGGCGCGGCGCAGCAGCGCGCGGATCCGCCCGTGCAGCTCAGGGTAGGAGAACGGCTTGCTGACGACGACGTCGTCGCCGCCGCGGTCAAACACCCGCACGCGTGCGAGCTCGTCGGTGCGGGCGGTGAGCACGATCATCGGCGTGCGCCGGTCGATCTCACCGGCGAGCCCTTCGCCGGCGCGGACGGCGTCGAGCAGCCCGAGGGTCTGCCGCCCGTTGAGGTCGGCGAGCACCAGCGCCGGCCGGCGTGCGACGACCAGCGCCAGCGCGTAGCGGCGGCTGTCGGCGACCACGATTTCGTAGCCGTCGGCTGTGAGCTGGTCGACGAGGAACGCGCGGTTCGCGTGGTCCTCCTCGACCATCAGGATCAAGTGAGAGCTCATCGAGTCTCCTCCTGGTGTGTAGGTACCGGACGGCGCCTGCAATGGCCCCCCGTCTGGGAGGCTTTTCTTTGCTCGCGCCTGGGCGCGGAGGGGCTTTAGCGGCGCGCGGACGCCGCGGTGGCGCGGCGCTCTGAGGTGAACGACAGCTGCTCGTAAGTCGGCAGGCGCTGATGCCAGACGACCAGCGCCCGCACCTGCTCTCGGCTGCAGAGCACCGGCGTCGGCTCGCGCGCGTCGAGCAGTGGCGCTGCCCAGTGCAGGCTCTCGGGGAGCGCCCGCGTGCGGCGGTGAGCGTGCGCGGACCAGCTGCCGGCGAGATCCTCAGTGCGGGGCCGCAGCACGTGCGACGGCCCGGCCGTGAGCGGGCGGCTCGGACTGGCAATCGCGGCCGGTGCCTGTCGGGGCTTGCGCCGCTGGCTCAACCGGTCAAGCGCGAGCATGATCGGCGTCCTAGAGCAGCTCGCTGTCGGGA
>JBEKRJ010000152.1:0-8489 GCA_049518835.1 Solirubrobacteraceae bacterium | reverse complement strand
GGTCCACCGGGAAGATGAAGTTCGACGCGTGGCCCGTCGAGCCGCCGGGGTTCGGCAGCGGACCCTTGTCGAGCAGCGTCACGTCGCTCTGCCCCAGCCGGGTGAGGTGGTAGGCGAGGCTGTTACCGACGATCCCGGCACCGACTATGACCACGCTCTGGGACGCCGGCAGCCGTTTGGATTCGCCCTGGGCCGGCGGCTGCCCGGGCGGCGCCGGCGGCTGCCCGGACAGTCGGTCTGCGGGAGATTGCGCCATCGCAGCGTGATATATCAGATGCCGGTCAGGCGCTGCAAGCCGACGGAGGAACGGGTGAGGCCCGGCCGCTTCAAAGGGAGCGGCCGGGCCTCTGTCAGCAAGTGCCTTGGTGGATCACACCTGCCCAGAGGTCGTGTGCGACGACGACGAGCCCATGTTCGGGCAGTGGCCGCCGGGCATCTTGCCGCGCGCCGGAGGCGCCGTCGGAGTCGCCTTGCCGGTGGCGGTGCTGGGCGTCTTGGCTGCCGAGCTCGACGTCGCCGCGCTGGCAATCGCGGCGCCGCCGCCCGCTACCGCGGCCGTGACCGCGAGCGTCGTGAGCAGAGGCTTGATCCTATGTCGCAATATGTTTCACCTCCTTCGTCGTGGGGACCCTGTAAACGATCCTGCCGTTGCGTGTGAGCTTTGTATGAGGCGATGAAGAGTTTGGGCTCGGCACCGCAGCCACGAGCGCGCCGGGCCTGTCCCAAGGCGCGCCCGCTGCAACCCATGCCGGCGCCGGCAGCCGCACGCCGCAGCAAACCCCGGTAGCGATCTGGTGGTTCTCCGCAGCGCAACGGCGACCTCGCACGGATGAGCTTGCCCGCGGTCCGGGGCTAGTCTCGTGCCAGCGAGTGAGATGAATGTGTGTCGAGCGTGATGGGTGATCCGCAGTCCGAGGCGACGGAGTGACGACGTGACCGCTCCCGACCCTGAGGGCACTGACGAGCACTTCGTGCTGCGGCTCTACGTCGCCGGCCAGACGCGCAAGTCGCTGACGGCGTTTGCGAACCTGCGCAAGATCTGCGAGACGCATCTCGCGGGCCGTTACCAGATCGAGGTGATCGACCTGCTCGAGCGACCGCAGCTCGCCCGCGGCGACGAGATCATCGCGATCCCGACGCTCGTGCGCAAGCTGCCTAAGCCGATCACGCAGGTGATCGGCGACCTCTCGGACACCGAGCGCGTGCTTGTCGGATTGCAGCTGCTCAGCGCCCCGCCACGATGAACGAGCGCAGCGCGACAGACCGCTTCGAACAGGCGCTGCGCGAGCTCGACGAGCGCCACTATGTCTTGCGCCTGTACGTCGTCGGCGCCACCGCGACCTCGCAGCGAGCGATCGCCAACCTGCGTGCGATCTGCGAGCAGGAGCTCGCCGGCCGCTACGAGCTCGAGGTGATCGACATCTACCAGCAGCCGTCGCTCGCCGAAGGCGAGCAGATCGTCGCCGCGCCGACGCTGATCAAGCAGCTGCCGCCACCGGTTCGGCAACTCGTCGGCGATATGTCAAACCGCGACCACGTGCTGCTCGGACTGGACCTCCGGCCCG
This sequence comes from Solirubrobacteraceae bacterium, assembly GCA_049518835.1. Classification (GTDB taxonomy): domain Bacteria; phylum Actinomycetota; class Thermoleophilia; order Solirubrobacterales; family Solirubrobacteraceae; genus Palsa-465. The sequence continues at coordinate 6,924 of JBEKRJ010000152.1, read as the reverse complement.
CCGAGATCTAAGCGGCGATGTCGACAGACACCCCTGATCAGCCCCGGGACCCCGCTCCCGGCGGCGAGCCCGAGGCTGACCTGCTCGCGCGGCTGACGCGGGCCGAGGAGACGTTGCGCGCGATCCGCGCGGGTGACGTCGACGCGCTGGTCGTCAGCACGGCCGACGGCGATCAGATCTTCACGCTTCGCGGCGCCGACGAGCCGTACCGGATCATGCTCGAGCAGATGTCCGAGGGAGCCGCGAGCCTCTCCGCCGAGCGGATCATCCTGTACGCCAACCGCCGCCTGGCCGAGATGCTCGCGATCCCGCTGTCGATGCTCGTCGGGTCGCCGATCGAAAGGTTCATCGCGGACGACCAGCACGCTGCGCTCGCGCGGCTGCTTGCAGCGCCCGACCGCCGAGCGCGCCGCACCGGCGAGTTCAAGCTCACCTCCGACAGCCGCAGCGTCGATACGCAGATCTCGCTGACCCCGCTCCCCGAGGACAGCGGCGGGTCGTGGTGCATGATCGCCACCGATGTCAGCGAGCGCCAGCAAGCCGAGGAGGAGCTGCGGCTGCGGGCCGAGCTGCTCGACCTCGCGCACGACGCGGTGATCGTCCGCGACCCGGCCGACAGCCGCGTGACCTTCTGGAATCGCGAGGCCCAGGCGATGTACGGCTACAGCCGCGATGAGGCGCGTCACCGGATCACGCACGAGCTGCTCGAGACCGTGTACCCCGAGTCCCGACAGGCGATCGCGCAGACCCTCACCCGCGATGGGCACTGGGACGGCGAGCTGCGCCACACGCGCAAGGACGGCGCCGTGATCACCGTCTCGAGCCGCCAAGCGCTGCAGCGCAGCGCCGATGGGCGCCCGATCGCGATCATCGAGCTCAACTCGGACATCACCGAGCGCAAGCGCGCCGAGGCTCGGCTTGCGTCGGCAACCGCCTTGTTCGAACGCACGCAGGAGCTCAGCAAGACCGGCGGCTGGGAGTACGACGTCGCCACCGGCAGGCTCACCTGGACCGACGAGATCTACCGGATCTACGGCCGGCAGCGCGCGACCGAGGCGCCGGAGCTCGCCGACGCGCTCGCGCCCTACGACGAGCGCAGCGCGCCGATCATCGAGGCAGCCTTCTGGCGCCTGGTCAACGACGGCGAGCCGTACGACCTCGAGCTCGGGCTGGTGCGACCCGACGGCGAGCGGGCTTGGGTTCGCGTGCTCGGCCGGCCGATCGTGCAGGCCGGTCGGATCGTCCGCGTCAGCGGCGCGATCGCCGACATCACCGAGCGCAACCACAGGGAGCAGGCACTGCGCCAAGCCCGCGCCGAGCTCGAGCTCGCCCAGCGGATCGCGCAGATCGGCTCGTTCTCGGCCGATCCCGGCTCGGGGGCGATCGTGTGGTCGGCCGAGATGTTCCGGATCTTCGATCGCAAGCCAACGGGTGGCCCGCCGGCGCCCCCCGAGCTGCTTGCTTTGATCCACCCCGACGATGCGCAACTCGCGCTGGCAGCGTACGAGGGCGCGCTGGAGGGCGACCCACGCGCGGAGCTCGACCTCCGCATTCGCCCAGGCGACGGCTCGGAGCGGATCGTGCACCTGATCGTCAGCCGCGACCCGCACGGCTCGGGCTCCTACTCGGGAACGGTCCAGGACGTGACCAGCCTACGCGCGGTCGAGCGGGAGCTGCGCGAGCAGAGCGAGCGCGCGGAGAGCGCGAGCCGCGCCAAGAGCGAGTTCTTGGCGCGGATGAGCCATGAGCTGCGCACGCCGCTGAACTCGATCATCGGCTTCAGCCAGCTGCTCGAGCTCGACGAGCTCGACCCGCGTCAGCACGAAAACGTGTCGTTCGTGCTCAAGGCCGGCAGGCATCTGCTCGGCCTGATCGACGAGGTGCTCGAGCTGGCGAGGATCGAGAGCGACAGGCTAACGATCTCGACCGAACCGGTCGCGCTCGCCGACACGGTCCGCGAGGCGCTAGCGCTGGTCGCGCCCCTTGCCGCCGAGCTCGAGGTCAGCCTGCACTGCGACAGCGAAGCGCTCGACGACGACGATCACGTCCGCGGCGATCGCCAGCGACTCGTGCAGGTGCTGTTGAACGTGCTCTCAAACGCGATCAAATACAACCGCCGCGGCGGTCAGGTGGCGGTCTCGTTCCAGGTCAGCCAAGCCGGCCGGGTACGGACGACGATCTCCGATACCGGCGTCGGGATCGCGCCCGATCAACAGGCCAGGCTGTTCGAGCCGTTCGCGCGACTCGGCGCCGAGCGGACCCAAGTCGAAGGCACCGGCCTCGGCCTCGCACTGTCCAAAGGGCTGCTGGAGATGATGGGCGGATCGATCGAGATCGCATCGCAGCCGGGCAGCGGCACCACGGTCACGATCGAGCTCGCCGGCAGCGAACGGCCCAGCGGCGAGCACCCGCCTGCACCGCACGATCGACGGCGCGAGCTGGGCGCGGCCGCAAGCAAGCGCCAGGTGATCCTGTACATCGAGGACAACCTCTCCAACCTAACGCTCGTCGAACGGATCCTGCAGCACCACACCGAAGTGGACCTGATTCCCGCGATGCAGGCGACGCTCGGGCTCGAGCTCGCCCAGCAGCACAACCCCGACCTGGTCGTCCTCGACCTGCACCTGCCCGATCTGCCCGGCACCGACGTGCTACGGCGCCTGAAGGCCGACCAAGCAACCCGTTCGATCCCGATCGTCGTGCTCACCGCGGACGCAAGCAAGGGCCAAGAGGAGCGCGTGATGGCACTCGGAGCCGCTGCCTATCTGACCAAGCCGCTCGACGTCTCCCGCTTCCTCGACCTGATCGCCGACCACCTCACAGCACGGTCATGACGAGGCGCGGAAGCAGCGTCGAGACCGTCCGCCGGCGCAAGGACGGGCAGCTGCTCGCCGTCTCCGGGACGATCTCCGCACTTCCCGGCGCCGGCGCCGGCACCGGCGCCGGCGCCGAGATCGTCGGTGCGTTGACGATCACACGCGACATCTCGGCCCGCAAGCGAGCCGAGCGCGAGCTCGAGCGGCTTCGCCCGGGTCCACGGTCTCGATCGATCTGCCTGGCGCACGGCAAGGCGAAACGGAGGAGGACCCGCGATCCCCGTAACCGTGCGCCTCTACGCGCCGTCATCGAATGGCTCCCCGCCGGCCTGCTCGTCGACGGGATCGGATGCTTGCCCAGTGGCTTGTGCGGCCCGCTCACCCGCCTCTCCGCCGGCCTCGCCATCGGCACGTGGCCGTGACGAAAGCTGACGCGCCCGCTCGAGCACTGCCTTCTTGGCACCCACAGGAGCAAGGAACAGCTCTCGCGCGTCGGTCAGCACTCGGATCACGAGGTCCGCGCCAAGGTACTTCGCCAGGTAGATCGTGACGGCCCGCATCTTCGCGTCAGAGCCGAGCGCGTCGTCCTCGCGGGTCTTCTTCAGTTCGGTTGCCATCAATGCTTGGTCGCTGGGCGAGAAGTTCTGCATCAACGCAAGGCAGATCACGGGCAGCACGTCCATCACCGCCGCCGGGCTCAGTTCGTCGAACGGGATTTCGTTCAGAACCCTCGTCGAGATGTCCTGCGCGCTGTTTCGATCGATACTGCGGTCGAACGCGCCGGCTCCGGCACCGGCGTTGAGCGCGATGTAAAGCCACGCACCGAGCCTCCCGAGCGCCTTCAGCGGGTCGCTGCGATACCGCGTCAGGATCTCGGCAAGACCGACTGAGCCCGCCAGACCCGCCGCGATCAGGAACTGCCAGCCGAGCGGCACGCCGTCCGGCCGGCTTACGACATCGCGACCGCAGCCAGGGCGGTAAGTCTGGCGCGCATCACGCCATCCCCGTCGTCGAGCTCAACGAGCCCTGCCTCGGACAGCCACGAAAGGGCCGCGAGGACGTGCTCCATTGAAAGCGCCGCCTTCGAAGGGATTTCAGTAACGGTCTCGGTGCCGTCGTGAATCGCCGCCAGCACTTTTGCGGAATGGTCCACGGGTTCGTGATCGGTCAGCGCCGGCGGCGCCTCGGATGGGCGCTTGGGGACCCGAGTCACATCGAGATATGTTGAGACGCTGCTGATCACCGGCGGATCCGTCCTCTCGAATGTAGTCGCCAGGTACGAGAATCGACTTTACTGGCCTGCACCGCCTCTGGCCAAAGTCTCGTCGGCGCAGGCGGGCGCCCATGACCGAACGGGGTGGGCGGCCATCCTGTGCCCCGATGAGCGGCACAAGACGGCCCACCCCAGGCGGCCACGATCAAAACATGGGCCGCTCGCGATAGTCGCCCCACACCTGCTGCAGCGCGTGCACGATCTCGCCCTCGGACACGTGCAGCCGGGCGGCGTCGATCAGCAGTGGCATCAGGTTGACACCGGGATCGCCCGCCGCGGCCCGCAGCCGGCCGAGCACCGCCTGCACCGCCGCGGCGTCGCGGTCGGCCTTCGCCGCCCGCACCCGCGCGATCTGCTGTTGCTCGAGCGCCGGGTCGATGCGCAGGATCGGCGTCGCCGCGTCGTCGCCCTCGGTGAACGCGTTGACGCCGACGACGAGCCGCCGCCCGGAGTCGATCTCCGCCTGCAGCTCGAACGCCGAATCGGCGATCTCGCGCTGCGGATAGCCGTCCTCGACCGCCTGCACCATCCCGCCGAGCTCATCGATGCGGCGGAAGTACTCGTAGCAGAGCTCCTCCATCCGGTCGGTCAGCGCCTCGACGAAGTACGCCCCGCCGAGCGGATCGATCGTGTTCGTGACGCCGGTCTCGTGGGCGATGATCTGCTGCGTGCGCAGCGCCAGGCGCGCCGCGTCCTCGGTCGGGAGCGCCAGCGCCTCGTCGAACGAGTTCGTGTGCAGCGACTGCGTGCCGCCGAGCACGCCAGCGAGCGCCTCGATCGCGGTCCGCACGACGTTGTTCAAAGGCTGCTGGGCGGTCAGCGAGACGCCGGCGGTCTGCGTGTGGAAGCGCATCAGCCACGAGCGCGGGTCCTTGGCGCCGAACGTGTCGCGCAGCTCGCGCGCCCAGATCCGCCGCGCCGCGCGGTACTTGGCGATCTCCTCGAAGAAGTCGATCTGGGCGTTGAAGAAGAAGCTCAGCCGGGGCGCGAACTCGTCGACGTCGAGGCCGCGCGCGACCGCATGCTCGACGTACGTCAGCCCGTCCTTCAAAGTGAACGCGAGCTCCTGCGCGGCGGTCGCGCCCGCCTCGCGGATGTGGTATCCGGAGACCGAGATCGGGTGCCAGCGCGGCATCTCGTGCGCGCACCACTGGACCATGTCGGTCACCAGGCGCATCGCCGGATCGACCGGGAAGCACCATTCCTTTTGGGCGATGTACTCCTTGAGGATGTCGGTCTGGATCGTGCCGCCGAGCCGCTCGGCCGATACCCCCTGGCGCTCGGCCGCGACCACGTAGAACGCCAGCATGATCGCCGCCGGCGCGTTGATCGTCATCGAGACCGACACGTCGCCCAGCGGGATGCCGCGAAACAGCGTCTCCATGTCGAGCACCGTGTCGATCGCGACGCCCTCGCGCCCGACCTCGCCCAGCGCGCGCGGGTGGTCGGAGTCGTGGCCCATCAGCGACGGCATGTCGAACGCCGTCGAGAGCCCGGTCTGACCATGGTCGAGCAGGTAGCGGAAGCGCTCGTTGGTCTCCGCCGCGGTGCCAAAGCCGGCGAACTGGCGCATCGTCCACAGCCGCCCGCGATACATCGACGGGTACACGCCGCGCGTGAACGGAAACTGGCCGGGCAGCCCGATCGCCGCCTCGCGGTCGTCGGGCAGGTCCTGCTCGGTGTACAGCGGGCGGATCGGCTCCGCGGACAGGGTCGTGAACGTCACATCGCGCTGGGGCGTGAGCCCGTACGCCGCGCGCCATTGTGATTCGGAAACGGGGATGTTGTCGATGACGGCCATGCAGAAATTATAGGCCCGTCAATATTAGGAAGTCAAACTATTTATGGGCTCCGGCCTTCGGCCTCCGCCGGTTGGGCGCGCTCACGGAAGTCACCTGCTGCGGCGCGCAGGCGCCCGAGCACATCGGTCACCGTTTCGAGCTCTGACCCCGACAGCGGCGGCGTCCCGAACTGGATCTCGTGCAGCGCCTCGCTCGCGGCGTCGGCGACCTCCCGCCCGCGCTGCGTGATCGTCGCGAGCGTCGTGCGGCGATCGCTCGGGTGCGGCGTGCGCTGCACGTAGCCGAGCTTCTCGAGCCCGTCGACGAGGTTGGTGACGCTCGTCGGGTGCACCTGCAAGCGCGCCCCGATCTTGCCCAGCGGCAGCGAGCCGGCGCGGGTGAAGTGCAGCAGCATCAGCGCCTCGTAGCGCGCGAACGTGAGCGAGAACGGCGCCAGCGCCTCGTTCAGGCGCGCGAGCAGGATCTGCGCCGCGCGCATGATCGACGTCACCGCTTTCATCGCCGGCAACGGCGCCGACCCCCAGTGCGCGCGCCACTGACGGCCTGCCTCCTCGATCGGGTCAAATTGCAGCGGGTCGGCCACGAACGGCAAGCTTGCCAGCAGCGCCGGTCATCGCGATCGCGTCGGTCGGCACCGCGATCGTTGCCGGCCGGTGCTAGAGCGTGTCGCCGGGCCGCTGGAAGATCAGCTCGGGCACGACGCAGTTGGGCGAGACCCGCAGCAGGAAGCGCAGCGCCTCGCTGATGTCGCTCGGGCGCAGCATCTCCTCGGCCGGGACCTGCCCCTTGATGAAGTCGGCCATGTCGGTGTCCACGAACCCGGGACAGAACGCGACCGACTTGATCCCGTCCGCGTTGAGCTCCTTGTTCATCGCCTGCGTGTAGGCGATCACGGCCGCCTTCGTGGCGGCGTACACCGACAAGAACGGCTCGGGCGCCTTGCCGGCGAGCGAGGCCATGTTGACCACCAGCGCGCTGCGGTGCTCGGCGCCGGCGGCGCGCAGCAGCTCGAGGCACTCGCGGTAGAGGATCA
>JBEKRJ010000151.1:0-8507 GCA_049518835.1 Solirubrobacteraceae bacterium | reverse complement strand
GAAGGAGCGGCCCCCTGGCGGACCCGGAAGCGCGCTGGGTGTGATGAGCATGGTGTGAGTCCTCCCGTCGATGCTGGGCTGGTGATCTGCGCGGCCTCCGTGCACGCACACGTCGACCGGGGCACAGTGTGGATGGCGCCCGGCCAGCTGTCCAACAGATAGTTGCACTGCAAGTAAGCGATAGGATCGCTGAATGGAACTGCGTCAGCTGACCCACTTCCTGGCCGTCGCCGACGCCCACCACTTCACGCGAGCTGCGTCGCAGGTGCACCTGACCCAATCGAGCCTGTCGAGCTCGATCCGCGCACTCGAACGAGAGCTGGGCACCGACCTGTTCGTGCGCAGCACCCGCCGGATCGAGCTGACCGCCGCCGGACGGGCGCTGCTGCCAGCAGCACGACGCGCCGTCTCCGCGGCCGAGGACGGCCTCGATGCCGTTGCCGGCGTCCGCGGGCTGCTGCGCGGGCAACTGGCGATCGGCGTCATCCAGACGCAGACCGTCGGTCCCGTCAATGTCCCAGCGCTATTGGCCCGCTATCACCGCAGACATCCTGCCGTCACCCTGCGACTCCATCACGCGGGCGTACCCTCGCTCGTCCATCAGACAGCCGACGGCGAGCTCGAGCTGGCGATCGTCGACCTCCCGCTTGGACCGCAAGCCAACCGAGTGAGCTCCCGACCGATTGGCCGAGAATCACTGCTGCTCGCCGTCGCCGAGCACGACTCGCTGGCCGCTCGGCAGCGTGTGCGAGTGATCGACCTTGCCGACCGCGACTTCGTCGAATATCGCTCGGACTCCTCGCTGCGCGCCAGCATCGACCATGCCTGCCACGCCGTGGGGCTTGAGCGGCGGATCGCGTGCGAGGTCGACACCATCGCCGACCTCGTCGAGCTCGTCGCGCTCGGTCTCGGTGTCACGCTCTTGCCGCCAGCCGCGATCCGAATGGCCGGCGGCCGAGCGATCGGCCTCGCGACTGAGCCGTCGATCCCACGCGAGCTGATGCTCGTCACCCCGCTTGAACGCCGGTGCTCGCCGGCAGCCGGCGCATTCCTCGACCTGCTCGACCCCGAACCGCAGACCAACGCCTGAGCTGCACACTCGGACCGCCCCGCGTGTCACGCCGTCGCCCGCTTGGGCGGACGAGCTGTAACGGTCGCACACGTCGGTCGAGGTCGCTCAGCATGCGCGCGCGGCTCCCGGGAGATCGAGACCAAAGCGTTTCGTGTGAGGCTGTGATCGACCGGATGCTCGACGGTGTGCATCTCTGTTGTTGGTGGTGGCTGCGCACATTGCGGCCCCGCTGAAGTGTGCCTGGGCGGCTCTCGAGCGGCTTATCGTCTCCGTGACGAACGTGCGCTCGGGAGGGGCTCTCGATCCCGAAACGGACGCGCATGATCCAGACCAACGTCTCACCCCTTCATCGCGCCGTCGGATCGGCCGCCCGGCGTGTGCTGACCGGCGACCGTCCAACTGGACGGCTGCACCTCGGTTATCTGTTCGGAACGCTGCTCAACCGCGTGCTGTTGCAGGACCAAAAAGCCGATCTGGTCGTAGTAGTCGCCGATTACAGACGATCACCGACCGCGCCAGCCCGGCGACGCTACCCGCGGACGTGGAGGAGCTGATCGCCGACTACCTCGCCGTCGGGATCGATCCCACCCGATCGACGATCTTTGCGCATTCCGAGGTGCCGGCGCTCAATCAGCTGGTGCTCCCGTTCCTCAGCCTCGTCACCCCCCCGAACTGCTTCGCAACCCGACAGTTAAGGAGGAGAACGCAACCGCAGGGATGCGCGCACTGAACGGGCTGATGCTGACCTACCCGGTTCACCAGACACGCCGGCGCTCCTTGGGACCGACGGACGGAAGATGAGCAAGAGCCGCAGGAACGCGATCGCGATCGCGGCCTCGGCCGACGAGACCGCACAGCTGATCCGTTCCGCCAAGACCGATCCAGACCGGCACATCACCGACGAGCCGACCGGCCGGCCCGCGGTCTCCAACCTCCGGAACTCCCGCTCTCGCGTAACCGGGTTCGCTTCCCGGACTGTTGCGTCAGGTTTTGGCGCTCCGCCACGTCGCCATCGCGTGACGATGATCCGCGGCGAATTCGCTGACGCGAGTGGACGTGTGCGGCAGCGCAAGGCGACATCAACGGCCTTGCGCACGATTCGAATGCACAAGGTTACGTAGAAGCCAAAGGTCGAGAGCTAGGAACAGAAGGAACGTGAGTCCCCACCAGTAGCCCTTCACACACGCGAACACGGTCACGAAGACAATCCACACCGCGACAAGCAGGCGCAAGACGATCATCTCTTTGTAGTGCTCTCGCGCCCACCGGACTCCGAAGCCGACGCGCTGTTCGTCAGGGGTCATTCCAGAGAGACATCCTACGCGGCTCCGCCAACCGGCTCGAGGCCCTTTTAGTCGGCCGCCTCGACGTACCAATCCGCGCCGACCTCGATCGGCAGATCGGCCGGCCGAGCCAGGGCTTTCGTCAAGGCGGGCTCCGGTAGCACCAGACCCCTCTGGCGAGGAGCCGCAGTTCCGGCCCGACCGACGGCGAACCATCGCTTCGATCGTTGACGACCCAGAGCCCGGCCAGTGCTTCGGCGACATCCGGATGACACGCGTCGGCGCCGCCGGGCCATCACTACTTGACGCACGCGCTCGCCGCTTTGACGGCTGGGCGCCCGTACGGTCCGGCCATTGCTATCGCGCCAACGCGGTCGCAGGGCGCACGCCCGCCGTGCTGCCCGACGAGGTCTCCCGGGACGAGCCTCCGCGACTCTGCGTAAGCAAACGGCGGGCGCTGCACGCCGCCGCCCCCGCCTGGATCCGGCGATCTCCGGGGCCGATCCTGCTCGGGCCGCGGACGCGTTTGCGGTGAGCTCTCGGTAGGTGCTTGCGCTCAACGCTTCCGGCGCCAGTTACAACCGTTAGCGGAGGCACGTCCTTAGCAACAACAGCACCCGCCCCAACGACCGATCCGTGACCAATCCTCGCGCCAGGGGTGATTGTTGCCGCCGCCCCGATCCAACCATCCGACTCGATGACGATCGGCCCGTGAGTAACGAATTCGTACCGCTCGGCAAGCTCGACTGGGTGCCCAGCAGGCGTGACTCTCGGGGCAATCATCGTTCGGTCGCCAATCCTGATACCGCCGAAGTTCAGGAAGTAACAACCCTGATTGACGAAGGCTCGCTCTCCAAACTCGATCCCGAGTCCGTAGTCGCTGTAGTGTGGGGTAGATCGTAACCGTGTCGGGGAGTGGCTTCCCCAAGATCTCGTTGAGCAGAGCGACCCGTGCGTCGATGTCGCTGGAGGGCAGCGCGTTCAGGCGTGAAGTCAGATCCATGACGAGTTGGACCCGATCCGCGAAGCGCCGCGACGCAGGCGTGTGGGTCTTCAGGCGTCGCTCTTCCGACATGCGCCCAATGCTGGGACGGCGAAGCAACGGAACCGCCCAACCCCGTGATTGCCCCGCCACGATCACGCGCCCGTCGGCGCTCGCCGATCGAAGCTGTCGCCCATGTCGGTAGGCTCCAATAGGTGTCAAGGAGCGACGCGCGCCGGCTGGCCGGACTGTAGGCGCTTGGCCCGGACCGGCTGAAGCTTGGCCTACCGAGTCCGAGTTGCTTATGCATCGCCGAGGTTCTGCACCCCGTCGCGTCCGCCCCGGATTCGGCGAGCAGCAGCGCTGAGACGCGGCTGATGAAGGCTTACTGGGGTGCTCGGGCGCGGCCGCATGGACCGGCTCAGGGCGTGCTCCCGCCGGCGGCGAGCCGGTCGAGCTCGGCGCGCGTTGGGCGATTTGGTCCTCATCGGTGATCAGCCGCCACGCCGTGGTGCGACGTGAGCCCTCGCGCGCAGCACCCGCCCGGACACCTCCAGTTCGCCGGCATCGGGGTTGTCCGCAGGCGCTACGAGAGTGGCGCGCTGCCGCGGCGGCTGTAGCCGCCGACGCTGACCCCGGGTCCGGGCGGATGCTTCGCGCCGGCCGTGTCCCTGTAGGAGATCCGCCGGTCCCCGGGGTCGATCCGCCGCACCGCGCCTGTGCGTCCTGCTCATCGGTTGAAAAGGGGCAGTGGGGCCCGCCGGCCGACATCGTGGCCCCATTTGTCCGACAGCGGCAGCGCTGACGCCGTGATGGGTGGCGACGAGATTGCTCGTATCGACGGAGGTCGCCGACGGCGACTCGCAATCCCCTTATTCACCCCCAATCGTCGGTGATACCGGTGGCAAGGTGCCACCGGCGGGAACCGCAGCCGCGTGACTGGACACTTATCGGTATGGACTCCCGCAGCGACCTCGAGCTCTGGAGGCTCGCCCGCGCCCACCCGGACGCGTTCGGCGTGCTGTTCGAGCGCCACGGGCGCGCCGTGTACGCGTTCTGCGCGCGGCGCACGGCCGACCTCGCGCTCGCCGAGGACCTCACGAGCATCGTCTTCCTCGAGGCCTGGCGCCGTCGCGAGCGCACCGAGATCACCGGTGAGAGCCTCCTTCCGTGGCTGCTGGGGATCGCCCACAACGCGGTGCGCAATGCGCACCGCTCGCGACGCCGCCACCGGGCTGCGCTCGCGCGCCTGCCGCCCGAGCCCCTTGAGGCCGCGGCGGATGACATCGCCTCGCGCATCGATGCCGAGCGTGCGCTCGCGGATGCCCTGCAGGCGATCCGCACGTTGCCGGACCGCGAACGTAACGTCGTCGTCCTCGTTCTCTGGAGCGGGCTGTCCTATGAAGACGCCGCGCTCGCCCTCGGCGTGCCCGCCGGCACCGTGCGCTCCCGCCTCTCGAGGGCACGTGCCCGCCTCAGCGCTTCGCTGGTCAACCCTTTCCCCTCGACTCCTGGAGCCCTCAAATGATCAACCCGACCTCCGTTCCAGTTCCCTCCGACGCCTGGGTCGCGGCGCGCCGCGATCACCTGCTCGCCGAGCTCAGACGCACACCCCACCGCCGCGCGCATCGCCGCCTGGTCGGCGGCATGGGTGCGCTCGCCGGTGCCGGGGCGGCGACCGCCGTTGGGCTGCTCATCGCCGGCGGCCCGGCCGCATCCAACGCGTTCGCCGGCTGGCGCGCCGCGCCCACGGCGCCGGCACCAGGCCAACTGCTGGCCGCCGAGGCGAGCTGCCCGGCCGGTGGGCCGAGCCCGGGCGGCAAAGTCGGCCCCCCGGGGGCGGTGCCGTCGGGCCCGCCGGCGCTCTCGGACGTGCGCGGCTCCTACTCGATGCTGCTCTACCTCGACGGCAACGGGGGCAGCACGCTGTGCATGAGCGGCGGCTCGTTCGTGCGCGTGCTGCCCAGGCCGGCGCCGACCGGGCCCGCGCCGCCTGCCGACGGCCTGGTGATCGACCACCTCGCGAGTGGTGCCGTGACGTTCGTCGAGGGGCGCGTCGGCTCGGCGGTGACCGGTGCGGCGCTCACGCTCGACGACGGGATGCAGGTGACGGTGACCGTCGGCGGCGGGCACTTCATCGCCTGGTGGCCGGGCAGCGAGGGCGTCGCGACGAGCACCGAGACCACGGCGTCCGGGAGTCAGAGCGCGCCGGCCGACGTCGCCACTGACGCCGTGCCCCATCCCTGTCGGTCCGGCACGGCGCCATGCAACCATGTGGTGCACGTGTTCGACGGTTCTGCGCCGCCGCCTCAGAAGCGCGGCTGATCCTCCCACCAAAGGCCGAGGCGCGAAGCGGGGCAGAACCGTCTCTTCGCGCCTCGCGCCGCGGCGAGCGAGTCGCGATCAGCGACGTCAGCGTCGCCGGGCGGCTAGACGAGACGGCCTCGCTGCTCGCTGCTCGCGGGACGCGGCGCCGACGCGCAGCGCGCCGAACTCGACGTGAGCGGCAGGGTCGCGGTCGAGGAGTACACGGCGGTGATCGCCGAGCACTTCGGCGTCGTGGGCCAGCTTTACAACAACGCCGGGATCGCCTTCTCGCGGTCGGTGCTCGAGACCGATCACGCCGACCGCGAGCGGCTGTTCGCGGTCAACCCGCGGGCGTGATCCACGGCACCAAGGCCCTTCCTGCCGCGGCTGGTCGCTTCCGGTGACGGGCACCTGATCACGCTCGCTGAACGGGTACGTTGCGGGAGCTCGCAACCGCCGTAGGCGGGCACCGACACTCCCGCTCTCTGCGGCGACCAGTCGCGGTCCGCCGCGGCCGCTTCAGGCGTCAAGCGGCAACGGGCGCCAGCTGGCCAGACTGTCGGCGCCTGACCTGGACCGGCCGTCGCCTCTCGAGTCGCCCATGCATCGCCGAGGTCCAACACCTCATCGCGTCTGCCCCGGATCCGGCGATCGGCAGGGCCCCAGTCGCCTCCCATAGCGAGCCTTCGTGGCTGTCGCTGTCCGGCTGCATCAGCGCAGCTGGGCGGTTTCGTCGCCGACGGCGTTGCAGCTCCGGCGCCCACCGTCAGGCAAAGCTATGTCGATCATCGATCAGTTCCGTGCCGCTCTGGCCTCCGAGCACCGGCTGAGCGACGGCGGCGAGAATGTCGTCCTCGATGTCCGTGTCCTCGTGACGGCTGGTGCAGGCCACACGGTCCAGACCGCGTGCCGAGGACCAGGCACGCGGGGACCCGAGTCGCCGCTCTGATCGCAGCCGCCGCGATCGGCTGCACGGTCCTCGTGGCCGCGTGCGGAGGCTCACATCCAGCAAGCTCGACGGCGAGCGCCCACGTCCCTGCCGATCCGGCATGCCGACTGCATGCGGGCGCACGGCGTCCCGGACTTTCCCGATCCTAGTCCCGGCGGAGTGCTCAACCTCGGCGCCACGGGCATCAACCCGTTCTCGCCGTCGTTCGAATCGGCCGGGGGCAGCCTGTGCCAAGCTGGACCCCGGCGGTGATGGACCGCCGCCGGCGATGACCGAGGCGCAGCGGCGCAGCGCGCTGAAGTTCGCGGAGTGTGTCCGCGCAGACGGCATCTCGACGCTCCCCGATCCGGGGTATGGCCACGGGCTGACGCTGTCTTGCGCGGAATGGTGTTCCCGGCGACATCGATGGCAGAGATTCAGTCGCCCGCGTTCACGCAGGCGGCCGCCGACTGCGGGCAGACGCTCCCCAACGAAATCAAGTCCGGGTCGACATCGGCCGTCCCCACCAGGTCCCACTGACCCGCCGAGGCGTTGGCGTCGCAGTCGAGCCCTGCCGGCCGCAAAGGCCTGAAGCGTCTCGGATGAAGGCGGCCGCGCGAGCGACGCAGCGCTTGCGATCCAGCTGTGTCGACAGCTGGATCGTCCAAGCAAGCGACATTCCGCGGAGGGTCAGATCGCGTCACACGCTCTGGGCCTGAGAGACCAGTCCGGGCCTGCGAGCGGCTGTTCGTTCATCGCTGCTGTTCGCTGACCAGAGCGGCCACGCGGACGCCGTGGCTGCGTCAGGCATCAAGCGGCAGTGCGCGCCGCGCATCATGCCGCCGCTTAGGAGCCGGCAGGCTGTAGCCGCGCCAGCCCGCCGGTACCTATGCAAATCGGCGATGGTGCTCGCTGGTGCGCCAGCCGCGGTTTCGGCGACAAATTGGTTCGCGGATACAGCACGAAATTGGACGTAACGCGGGGGACCGGTTCGTGGAAAGCTCTCTTCATGAGGCCCGGCGTGCACGAGGGAGCCGCGTGAGGTGAACCGATGCTGACTCAAGTGGCCGACGGTGTCTGGGTCCGCCAGAGCGAGTGGGTCTGGACCAATGCCATCGCGGTGCGCGGGGAGGATGGGTTGATCCTGGTTGATCCGGGCATCGACGGTTCCGAGCTGAACCAGCTCGCTGACGATCTGGACCGGCTCGGGATCCCGGTGGTCGCCGGGTTCTCCACCCATCCTCACTGGGATCACCTGCTCTGGCATTCCCGGTTCGGCGACGTGCCGCGCTACGCGACCACCCCCGGCGCCCGCACTGCCGGTGAAGCCCGAGAGCGGGCGCAGGCGATGGCGGCGGACAGCGCGTCGGGCATTCCTCTCGAGCTGATCGGGCTCGTCACCCCTCTGCCCGTGGGCGGCGGACCCGTGCCGGGCGAGATCGTCGAGCATCAGGCGCACGCCAGGGGCCACGCCGCGATCCTCCTCGCGGACCGCGGCGTGCTGCTCGCCGGCGACATGCTCTCCGATGTCCTGATCCCACTCTTTGACCCTCGCGGCCCCGATCAGGTTGGCGCCTACGAGACCGCACTCGACCGGCTGGGAGAGGCCGCCAGACACGCCGACATCGTGGTCCCCGGCCACGGCGCCGTTGCCGAGGGCCCCGAAGTGGCGACCCGTCTCGCTGCCGATCACGCCTACATCGACGCGCTGCGGCGAGGAGACGAACCGGTCGACGCGCGTCTGGAGGCGGACTGGCTCTCCGGTCCCCACCAGTCAAACCTGAACCAGGCCCGAGGGCGCTAGCACGGCGCGTCAGCAGGCGCCTCATGCGCCGACGGACTGGACGCCGGCGCTCGGTGTTCGCGGAGGGCGCCAGAGATGTCCGGCTGCGTAGCTGCGGAACGGACACGGCCTGTGCGAACCGTGAGAGGCGC
>JBEKRJ010000150.1:0-8509 GCA_049518835.1 Solirubrobacteraceae bacterium | reverse complement strand
TGCCGCGCTGGCAGATCGGCGTCTTCTGGCGCGCCGACGGACACCCGCTGTGGCGCGATCGCGAGCTGTTGGCCGATCCGACCCGCAGCGGGACCGCGACCGCGGCCGACGCCCGCGCGCTTGCCGGCGCGATCGCCGCCGCGCTCGGGCTCGGAGATCAGCAGCTCTACCCGGCGTATGAGGATCAACTCGAGCGCCTGTGGCGGGAGTCGAGGCTGCCCGGTGGGGATCCCCCGTCGCGCCCCTCCCCAGATCCCACCGATCCCTCGCTCGCCGATCCCGACACCCGCAGCGAGATCGTCGCGCGGCTCGACGCCGAGGCGGGCGAGCCATCCGGTTGGGCGATGCCGTTGCACCGTGCGCCCGGCGAGGAGCGCTGGTCGACCGGCCGCTGGCGGCTGCGCCGCGGCAGCCTGTTCCTGGTCCCGGGCGACTCGCCGCTCGGCCTGCGCCTGCCGCTTGACTCGATCACCTGGACGCCGCCGCCGCTGGACCCCGAGCAGTCGCTGTCGCGCCCGCTCGAGGAGCTTGCGCCGGCGAGCGCGGGCGAGCACGGCGAGGTCGAGTTCACCGATCCGCCGCCGGTCACGGCGCTGTGCGTCGAGCTGCGCGACGGCCGGGTGTGCGTGTTCCTCCCGCCGCTGGCGGACTTCGGCCACTTCGCAGCGCTGCTGGCGATCGTCGAGGACGCGGTCGCGGCGGCGGGGCTAAAGGTCGTGATCGAGGGCTATACGCCGCCGCGTGACCTGCGCCTGCAGCAGTTCGTGGTCGCTCCCGATCCGGGCGTGATCGAGGTCAACATCCACCCGAGCGGCTCGTGGGCCGAGCTGGTGGCGCGGACGATGACGATGGTTCGCGAGGCGCGCAAGGCACGCCTCGGGACCGAGAAGTTCGCGCTCGACGGCACCCACACCGGGACCGGCGGCGGCGGCCACATGACGCTCGGCGGCGCGACCCCAGCCGACAGCCCGCTGCTGCGGCGGGCCGACCTGCTGCGCAGCCTGCTGACCTACTGGCAGCATCACCCGTCGCTGTCGTACCTGTTTGCCGGTCGCTTCATCGGGCCGACGAGCCAGGCGCCGAGGATCGACGAGGGTCGGCACGAGAGCCTGTACGAGCTCGAGATCGCCTTCAGCGAGCTCGAGCGCATGAGCGCGGCCAAGCTTTCGCGGCCGTGGCAGATCGACCGGCTGTTCAGGCATCTGCTCGTCGACATGACCGGCAACACCCACCGCGCCGAGTTCTGCATCGACAAGCTGTTCGACCCCGAGTCGGAGCGCGGGCGGCTGGGAGTCGTCGAGCTGCGCGGATTCGAGATGCCGCCGCACCCGCAGATGGCGCTCGTGCAGGCGCTGCTCGTGCGAGCGCTCGTGGCCCGCTTCTGGCGCCACCCGTACGTCGCGCCGCTGGTGCGCTGGGGCACGGAGCTGCACGACCGCTTCCTGCTGCCGTGGTGGGCCGAGCAGGACATCCGCTTCGTCGTCGGCGATCTCGCCGACCACTGCTACCCGTTCGAGCTCGAGTGGATCGAGCCGTTCCTGGAGTTTCGCTTCCCGGTCCTGGGGGTCGTCAACGTGCAGGACATCTCGGTCGAGCTGCGGGCGGCGATCGAGCCCTGGCACGTGCTCGGCGAGCAGCCGCAGGCGACGACGGCGCGCTATGTCGACTCCTCGGTCGAGCGCCTCCAGGTCCGCGTCGACGGGCTGACCGAGCCGCGCTACGCGGTCACGTGCAACGGCTTCCCGGTTCCCGTCCAACCGACCGACACGCCGGGCACGTACGTGGGCGGCGTGCGCTATCGCGCCTGGAAGCCGTGGTCGGCGCTGCACCCGACGATCGGCGTGCACGCGCCGCTGACGTTCGACATCGTCGACCGCTGGAGCAGCCGGTCGCTGGGCGGCTGCCGTTACCACGTCAGCCATCCCGGCGGGCGCGCATACGATCGCTTCCCGATCAACGCGGCCGAGGCCGAGACCCGGCGTGGGAGCCGGTTCGAGCAGATCGGACACAGCGCCGGCCGGATCGAGCTGCCCGAGATCCGCCGCGCCGGCGAATACCCCCGCACGCTCGACCTGCGCCGGCCCGGGCCGCGCTGAGCAACGATGGCCGCGACCTATCAGGTCAGGCATCGGACCGAGTACGTGTACGAGTCCGAGGTCACCTCGAGCTACGGGCAGCTGCACATGCTGCCCCGCGACGTTCCCGGCCAGCGCTGCCGGCACGCAGAGGTGACGATCGACCCGGCGCCCGAGGACTACCGCGAGCGCGTCGACTACTTCGGCAACCGCGTGTGCTACCTCGCGATTCACCGCCCCCACCTGACCTTGACCGTCACCGCCGACAGCGTGGTCGAGGTCGACGACCGGCCGGATCGCAACTCCGAGTACCTCAACTGGCCATGGGAGCGCGCCCGCGACGCGGTCGCGACCGGTCAGGTGCCCGACCCGGTCGACGCCAAGCAGTTCGCGCTCGACTCGCCGCTCGCGCAAGCCGGCGACGCATACCGCGGGTATGCGGTGAAGTCGTTCGCGCCGCAGTGCAAGCTGCTCGACGCGATCAGCTCGTTGTCGTCGCGGATCCATGCCGACTTCACCTACAAGCCGGGGTCGACGTCGGTCACGACGCCGCTCGCAGAGGCGTTCGAGCAACGCAAGGGCGTCTGCCAGGACTTCGCCCACCTCGGCATCGCCTGCCTGCGCTCGGTCGGCCTCGCAGCCCGCTATGTGAGCGGCTACATCGAGACCGATCCGCCGCGCGGTGGCGCGAAGCTGATCGGCGTCGACGGCTCGCACGCGTGGCTGTCGGTGCTGATTCCCGGTGCCGGCTGGCTCGACGTCGACCCCACCAACGACCAGTTCGTCACCAGCCGCTACATCGTCACCGGCTACGGTCGCGACTATGCCGACGTGCCACCGATGAACGGCGTGATCTACACCGAAGGCAAGACCGAGAGCCTGCGGGTGCTCGTCGACGTGACGGCGATCGGTTAGCGGCTAACGGATAACGGATAACGGATAACGGTTAGCGGTTAGCGGTTAGCGGCCGGCCCGACGCGCGGCTCGGCTGCGCCACCACGCCACGACCAGCCCGATCAGCGCCGCGCCAGGCCGGCTGCGGCGAGCGCGCCGCGACGGCGCCCGCTGCTGCTCGCTCGCCGCTGGCCCCGGGAGCGGGCGATCCTCGGCTTGATTGCGCGGTGCGCGGTGGTAATAGCCGGCAGCGCGCGGCGGGTCTTGCGATCGGCCGTCGAGCGTCGCATGCATCCGCGCCGGCGGATCGGGGGGCGCCTGCGCGGGACGGATCGTGAACTGGCTCGTCGCGACCCCGGGATCGCCCAGCAGCGTCTCGGCGGCGGTCGTCGCCCACATCAGCGACTCGAGGTACAGCTCGCCGGCACGCGTGACGAACGCGGGCGCGTGCTCGTACTCGCCGGCCTCGAGCGAGGCGACGCAGTCGAGCAGGCGGCCCCGCTCGCCGGCGCGCAGCACGAGCGCGTCGCGCATGTCCGGCGCGAACGGCAGCGATGCGACGACGTCGTACATCGGGGCGTCCATCATCGCGTCGATGACCGAGAACAGGCCGAGCGTGAACAACTCAGCGGCGGTGCCGATCCGAAGCTGCGCGCCGGCGAGCTCGCAGAAGCGCGCGCGGACCAGTGCCGTCACGGTCAGCTCGGTCGGCTTGTCGTCGATGCTCGCGAGCACGCTCAACGTCGCCCACCGCCGGACGTTGTCGACGCCGAGCAACGCGAGCGCCTGACCGATCGACCTGACCTCGCCGCGCAACCCGAAGAACGCAGAGTTGACGTAGCGAAGCAGCCGGAAGCTCAGCGCGACGTCGCGCGCGATCACGCGTTCGATGTCTGACAGCTCGACGGTCGGGTCATGCAGCGCCGCGACGACTTGCAGCAGCGCGACGCGGTTGGCGGCGATGCCCCGCGGGCAGACGACCGCCGGCCGGCAGTAGAAGTAGCCCTGGAACAAGTCGCAGCCGGCGCTGAGGCAAAACGCGTGATCCTCTTGCGTCGCGAGCCGTTCGCCCAGCAGCATGCCGCGAAATGGCTTCAGCCGGCTGACCTGCTCGCTGAGCTCGTCGCGGCCGAGCTCGAGCATATTGAGCTTCACCACGTCGAACAGCTCCAGCAAGGGCTCGGAGCTCGGCCGGTAGCGGAAGTCGTCGAGCGCGAGCCGGTAGCCGTCACGCTTGAGCTCGCGCAGCGCGGCGCTCAGCCCGTCGTCGAGCAGCTCGTGCTCGAGGATCTCGAGCCCGACCAGGTCGGCTGGAATTGCGTGCGCGAGCCCGCCGAGGATAAAGTCGCGTGAGACGTTGACCCACGCTGTCTTGCCGGCGGCGATCCGCTTGAGCTCGAGCTCGGTGAGCGAGTTCAGCACCACCGTCGCGGTCGCGCGCTCGGGGTCGGTGAAGCGAGCGTCGTTCACATAGCCGTTGCCGCGAAACAGCAACTCGTAGCCGACGACATCGAGCTTGTGGTCGAAGATCGGCTGTCGGGCTACGAACGCATCTGGCACTGTCGAGAAACCTCCGCACGGAAGCCTGCTCCCGTAAGTCGGCAAGCGGTGATCGCGCTTGAGCGACCTCTGCGGCGGCTCGACGGACGGCTCAGCGCGCGATAACCGCCCGGGCGGAGCGTTGACAGCGCCAGCGAGGCCGTACCCGGGATCGTGACGCGCGTGGAGCCCTCTAGGATGTCGGCGTGAGCATCGTCAAGATCAACGCGATCACCGTCCCGCGCGAGCGCTTCGAGGAGTTCGGCCGGCGCTTTGCCGCGCGGGCCGGCAGGGTCGGTGCCGCGCCGGGCTTCGAGGGCTTTGAACTGCTGCGACCCAACGACGAGCGCGAAGTGTGCTTGGTGCTGACGTGGTGGCGCTCGGAGGAGGACTTCCAGGCGTGGGCGTCGAGTCCGGACTTCGCCGCCGGGCACGCCCAGCATCGCCACGACGGGCCGGTTGGGATCGCGAGTGAGCTGTGGTCATTCGACGTCCTTCAGCGCGAGGCACCGGCGGACGGCCCGAGCCCCACTACCATTTCCTCGCCGTAGCGCCGGCCGGGGCCGGGGCGTGGCGGGTGTGCGGTCGGTCCCGCGGATGGCGGGCAAGGGGGGCGGCGGGAGGCCCGCGCACTACTGGTAGAGGATCAGATGGTGCGCGCTGAACGCAAAGAACACCGCCAGCAGGCTCCACGTCACCGGCCAACTGGCCGTTCTCAGGAACGCGGTTTCCCAGCGACCGAAGCGAAGGACATATATGAGGATCGCGCCCAACAGGATCGCGTAGCAGATGATCGACGCGACGATCGACGGCCCCAGGCCGAGGATCGGCGCGACCACAAGCCCGAGCAGGACCCAGGCCGAGATCGCCAGCACGTCGACCGACAGGCTCGTGCGCTCGCGTCCCACAATCGTGATGAAGCCGGCGGCGCCGACGAGCGCCGCAACCATGAACACGCCGATATGCCAGTGCGAGCCGAAGCCGAAGATCAAGCTCATCAGCTCGCCCCCGCCCCACAGCAGCAGCGGGTCGACAACCGCCACCGCCAAGCAGCAGGCGAACATGTCGATGGTGGAATCCCAGGGATTGCCGAAGACGGGCCGTCGGGGCACAAGCGCCGCTCGCAGCGACTGCGACTGGAGGGCCTCTGCCAGTGACCCTGGATGCTCTGGATCTGTGTCCGGGCTCATGTGCGCAAAGGATATGAGAACCTGGGTCAGCCGGTCGGGGCGCCCTGCATGACGGCGTGCTCGACATGACGGCATGACGGCATACGATGCCGATGATGACGCGATCGCTGGGATCGGTTCGAAGCGCCGCTCGCTGCTCGCGGCGCGGCTGGCCGCACAGCGGCTGTCGGGAGCGCCTGCCGGCGATGTCGTCGAGGCGACACGCCACCTGGGCTGACACCCCGGGCGTGCGGTCCTCGCTGCCGCGCTTTTACAAGCTGACACGGCCACTGCTCAGGACGGCCACGCAGGGAGCGGACACAATCGTCTGGCTGGGCGCCGCGGTCGAGCCCGGGCGCAGCACCGGCCGCTTCTGGGACGACCGCCGGCCGCGTCCCACGCATGTCCTGCGATGGACGAAAGAGAGCCGTCAGGAACGAGAGGCGTTGTGGGCGCAGTGCGTCGCGCTCAGCGGCTGGCGAGCTGCGCAGGCCGGCAAGATCCCGCCCGCCGTCCACGGTGACCCAAGCCCTCACCGCTGACCATTGACGTGCGTCGCTGCCTCGCGGCGACTGACGTCGATCCCGCCGACCAGCGAGGTGAGACACTGATACCGATGTCCGCCGACCCCAATCCCTCCGAGCTGGCTGGACGGCCACTGCTGGCGGAGTCGAGGCGGACCGCGATCTCCGCCTTGTTGCGTGCCCAGGGCGCGGTCACGATCGCCGAGCTCGAACAGCGGTTTGGCATCTCGGCGATGACCGCGCGCCGTGACCTCGGCGAGTTGGAGCGCCAAGGAGTCGCTCAGCGAACCCACGGCGGCGCGGTCGTGCCGTCGGTCTCGACGCACGAGGACGCGTTTACCCGCCGCGTCGGCATCGCCGCCGAGGCCAAGTCGGCGCTGGCGCGCGCCGCCGTCGAGACGCTGGTCGCCGGCGAGACCGTGTTCCTCGACTCGTCAACCTCGGCTTACTACGTCGCGCGGCGGATCGTCGACGAGGGCGTTGGGGTGACGGTGATCACGAACAGCATCCCGATCATCGAGCTGATCGCCGTCAGCTCCGTGCCGCGGCTGAACCTCGTCGGCGTCGGGGGGCGGTTGCGCGAGCTGACGCGGTCGTTCGTCGGCCCATTCGCCGTGCAAACGGTGCTCGGTCACTTCGCCGATCGGGTGTTCTTCTCGGTCAAGGGGATCACCCGCGGGGTGATGACAGACCCGGATGATCTCGAGGCCGAGGTCAAGCGGTCGATGCTCGCTCAAGCCGAGCGCACCGTCCTGCTGGTTCACGGGTCGAAGCTGGCCCTCCGCGGCGTCAGCGTCGTCGGGCGAGTGGGCGATCTATCCGACGTGCTCGCGTACGAGACCACGCCCGAACAGCAAGAGCAGCTGCAGGCACCCGGCGTCCAGCTACGCGTGGTGGGCCCTTAGGGTCCGCGGACCCTTAGCGGTGCTGCGCTCTCGCGTCGACGCGGCTAGCTGTCGGGTGGAGCGCGCTTGAGGAGCCCAAAAGCGCCGGCTGGTTGCCCAAACGTGACGTACCAGTGAAGCCACAGCCGGCACGTCACGTTGTGTCTCGCAGCCGACCACAACGTCGCACCCGAGAGCGTCGGGTGACCGGCTGTAGCGTTGTTCCAGGCTCGACGCGCTCGTCGGCGTCCCGACTGGCACGCGAGCCATCGCCAGCGTCGTGACCGGCAGGTGAGCCGCCTTCCGCTGCCACAGAGAGCGAGCAGTCGGCGATCTCAGGCCGCTGGATTGAGGCGGTCGAGCAGCAGTGGCGGGCAGCGGCGGATCTCGCCGCTGCGGAAGCGGCCGAGCGGCTGGTGGATGCAGACGGTGGCGGTGCGGTTGTCGAGTTCGATGATGACCCCTTCCACGCCCCGCAGGTATTGGGGTCGGGTGTGATGGTTGAAGCGGACGCGGTCACCGATGTTGAGCGTCGCCAGTGCTTTAGCGGACTTGATCGTCTCCAACAGCTCGACGCGGGCGTCGATGGCGTCGGCGATCGCGGTGAGGTGTGGGTCGAGCTCGCCGGCTGCGATCTGGTCAAGCAACATCCGCTCGGGCGCAATCGAAGCCGGGTCGGGCGATCGCGATGCGGGGAGAAGGCTCCGAGGTGTGCTCGGCGCGGGGTTGGGGCGGGCTTTGTGCCGGGAACGTCTGCTCACGGCCAAGAGTATCGGGCAGACCCAGGACAGAACCCTATTTTCAGGCCGGACGATCAACCCTCGACCATCCGTTGAGGCCCTCGGATAAGCCAGTTTGGGCCTTGATCGACAGCGTCAGCGCCGCGCCCTTCCGGACGACCGGCTCGCCGCCCGTCCGCAGCCGCTCGATCCGGCGGGCAATGGGGCCGCGATTGGCGATGACCTGTTGCGTCATGGGCTCCGCCAGACGGTCCTCGGATCCTTGCATCGCGGCTCCAAGCGGCGCGCAGCATTGAAGAGCGCGAAGGTCTCGTGCCAGCGCTTGACCGAGCGTCTCAACAGGCGCACAGATGGTCGGGGCTGAGAGCCGCGTCGCACGCGCAAGCGTTCGTCGTCATTTCGGATTGGAGCAGCCACGCAAGACCGCGAACGCCTCGAGGTTGCCGACTGCACGCGACACACGCTCCGTCCTCGACTCCATCTATCGTTTGATCCCGAAGATCATTGGAAGTGAAATGCCTCTCGTGGGATCATCTGCGCGCCTGCGATGGGTTCGCAGTCGTCCACCGGCGGTACTTCTGCACCAACATGCCGCCTCATCGACCAACACACCGTCCGGCAACCGGACGGCCTGTCAGCCCTCCGAGGTCGGGCCATGACCCGGCGTGACTGGCTGACGCTGTT
>JBEKRJ010000149.1:0-8517 GCA_049518835.1 Solirubrobacteraceae bacterium | reverse complement strand
TCCGACAGCGCCGTCGGATGCCAGCGACGGCGGCTATGAGGTCTACGACGCACTCGCGCGCCTCCTCGCGCGGGCGGCACTCGGCACCGCGCTGTTGCTCGTGCTCGACGACCTGCAGCTCGCCGATGACGCGTCGTTGCGGGTGCTGGCGTTCATCGCGCCGCTCGTCAGCGACATGCGCGTGCGGATCGTCGGCACCTACCGTGGCGCGGAGCTGCAGCAGACCGCCGGCGCGCCGCTGCTGGGACCGCCACACACCGGCTACACGATCTCGCTCGGCGGACTGAACGCCGAGCAGGTGGGACGCCTGCTCGAGGCGCGGACCGGCCGCACGCCGCCGCCCGAGCTCGTCACGCGCGTCCACGAGGTCACGGGCGGCAACCCGCTGTTCGTGTCCGAGCTGCTGAACCTGCTCGAGGCACAGGGCAGGCTGCACGACCCGGCGGTCGCGACCACCGCGCTGCCGCTGCCGACCGGGGTACGCGACGCGATCGCACAGCGGATCGAGCCGCTGCCGGCACGCGGCCGCGAGGCGCTGACCGTCGCCGCCGTGATCGGGACGAGCTTCCGCGCCACGACGGTCGCCGCGGTCACCGATTTGCACGCGCGCGAGCTGCTGGAGCTGCTCGATCACGCGGCCCGCCTGGGGCTCGTCCGCCCCCAGGCCGAGCTTCCCGACGGCTACGCGTTCGCGCACGGGCTGATCCAGGCGACCCTGTACGAGTCGCTGCCGCGCGGCCGGCGGATCGCGCTGCACGCGGCGGTCGGGGAGGCGCTCGAGCGCAGCTACGACGTGATCGCCGGCGAGGGCCTGGCCGAGATCGCCAACCACTTCCTCGAGGCGGCGCCGATCGGCGACACCGAGCGGGCCGTGATGTACGCGCGCCGCGCGGCCGAGCGGGCGACGCGGATGTTCGCCTACGACCAGGCGGTCGCGCTGTACACGCGCGCGCTGACGTTCGTCGAGCCCGCGCGCGCCGATGACCGGATCGCGCTGCTGCAGGCGCTGGGCGAGGCGCAGATGCGCGCTGGCGACACCGATGGCGCGCGGACCACGCTGCAGCGCGCCGCCGACGTCGCGCGCGCACACGACGACCCGCCGGCGCTGGCCCGCGCGGCGCTCGCGTGCGGGATCTGGGGCCTGTCGATGGGGATCGACCAGCCGCTCGTGCGGCTCGCCGAGGAGGCGGTGGCGCGGGTGGCGCTGACGGGCCCGCCGGGCCTGCTGGCGTCGGTCAAGGGCCTGCTTGCCGCCGCCCTGTACTGGTCAGACGAGGTCCAGCGGCGCGAGCAGCTCGCCGCCGAGGCGCTCGCGCTGGCCCGCGCCGAGCACGAGCGCGACCCGACCCCCGAGTCGCGCCGCACGCTGGCCTACGTGCTCGGGCGCTACCTGCTGACGCGCTGGGGACCGGACTCCGCGGGCGCCGACTTCGCGTTGTCGGGCGAGTTGCTCGAGCACGCGCGCGCGCTGCACGAGGCCGAGCTGGAGCTGCTGATCCGCAACTGGCGGATCTCGGTGCTGTCTGAGCTCGGCAATTTCGCCGCCGTCGATCAGCAGATCGCGGCGGTCGAGCTGATGGCAACCGAGCTGCGCCAGCCGCGCGCGATGGTGTTCCTGCCGCTGCATCACGGGATCAGAGCCGGCACGGCCGGCCGCTTCGAGGAGGCCGAGCGGCTCAACGCGCAGGCGGCGACGATCGCGCTGCGCGTCGGCGGCACGATCGGAGAGCTGGCGGCGATCGCGCAGCTGCTCGCGATCCGGATCCAGCAGGGGCGCCTGGCAGAGCTCGAGGACACCGTGCGCACGCTCGCCAACCGTCAGCCGGGGATGATCGCGGTCCAGTGCGTGCTGGCGATGATCCTCGTGCAGACCGGGCGCCACACGCAGGCGCGCGCCGAGCTCGAGCGGCTGACCGGCGCGGGGCTGGCCGGCTTCCCGCGCGATAACACCCACATCCTGATGCTGGCGCTGCTCGGCGACGTCGCCGCCGAGCTCGCCGACTGTGAGCGCTCACGGCTGCTGTACTCGTGGCTCGAGCCGTATGCCGGGAGGTGGGTCGTGTCGCCCGGGGCGGCGGCGCTGTGGCCGGTCGATCGCGCGCTTGGGCGGCTGGCGACGGTGTTCGCCGAGGCGGACGTCGCGCTGCACTGGATCCGCCGCGGCCGCGAGCAAGCCGCGCGGGTCGGGGCGCTGCCGAGCATCGCGCTCGCGGCGCTCGACGAGGCGCACTTGCGCTGGCGCCACGGCGGCGGCCGCGACGACGGCACGGTCGCGGCGCTGGCGGCGGAGGCGCGCCGGCTGGCCCAGGACCTCGGGATGGGGCTGGTCGTCGACGCGGCGACGCTGCTCGAGGTCGCCGCGCCGCCGCGATCGTCCTGACGCATGGTCGTCACGCGGCGGTCGCCCCGCCCTCAAGCGCTGCCGGCGCCCGCCAGCTCCCTGAGCGCCGCGATCCCGGGGACGAACAGGTAGTAGCCGCCGCGGGTCGTGATCAGCGGCTGCGCGGGCACCGGCAGGAAGCTCGCCGGCCGCCGGCGATCGCCCTGGATCGCGAGCTTGCCCGCCGGGTCGCCGCTGCCCAGCAGCGGGTCGCGGTCACCGCCGAGGCCGAACGCGTCGCCGTCCATCAGCCAGTGGCCCTGGATCAGCTCGAACTGGCGCGCGATGCTGGCGTTGAAGCAGACGAAGATCAGCCCCCGCTCGCCCTGATCCTGGTAGGGCACGCCGCGGCGGATGATCCGGTGGCGGTCCGTGCGCAGCGTCCACCAGCCGAGCGCGTCGCGCGGGTTGGCGCGGCGCACGTGCGCCCCGAGCGGACAGCGCACGCCGGCCGGATCGCCGCCGTAACGAAACGTGTTCGCGGGCCGGCGGCCGGCGCCGGCGCCCGACGGCGCCCGGTCGGGGGCGTCGATCAGCGACGTGCCGTCGCGCCATCGGCCGACGAGCTTGGCCGCCAGCCACTCGCGCTGCGCGCCGCCGTACCCGCCGGCGCGGCCCAGGTAGTCGTCGAACCGGTCGACGTGCTGGCGCAGCTTGCGCCACACCATGAACGTCCCGTTGCGCAGCCAGCGATCCTCGCGCGCGGGGATCACGTCGTCCTCGTCGCGGTGGCCGAGCAGGAACTCGCCCAGCGCGAGCGCGCGCCAGCGCGGTCTCAGCCGCAGCCGCCACAGGCTCGGCGGCTCGAGCACCCCCTCGCCGCGAGGATCGCGCCGGCGAGCGCCGGGCGATGACTGCACGACCGGCTGCGAGAACCCGTCGGCGAACCCGAACTGCTCGCGGCGGCCGGGCAGCTGCTCGGCCTGCTGGACGTAGAGCTCCCGCAGCCCGGCGTGATCGAGTTGCGCGCGCAGCGCGCCGGCGGCCGCCTGACCGGCGTCGGAGTCGCGGCGGTAGATCGTGAACAGGACGTCCGCGCCCTCGCGCAGCGGCGGCTCCCAGCGCTGCGGATCGCTGGCGCCGCTGTCGCCGAGCTGATCGCCGGCGCGGGCGGCCATCCCGACCCGGAAGTCCTCGTAGTCGGCCGACGCGAAGTGGGCATGGCGCCCGAGCTTCTCGAGCCCCCGGTACGTGAACGCGACGTTGAGCCTGACGTCGATCTGTGACGGATCGCCCCAGTGCTCGTCGGTCGAGACGTGCGAGGCCGTCCGCGCCAGCAGCGCCCGCACCGCGTCGCGATCGTCGATCTCGAAGAACCGGTACTCGACATGCGCCAGGTGCCGATACCCGCGCACGATGTTGCCCTGCACGTCGTGCGGCTGGTGGCTCACCGGCCGCTCATCAGCTGGCGAAGCTCGTGCGCGAGCGCGACCGCGTCAAGACCCGCGGCGCGAGCGCAAAACGCCGACAGCTTGGCGCGCAGCGCCAACGCCGCGTTGATGCCCGCGACCGTCGCGGTCGACGGGAGCATGTCGATCACGTACTGCGCGGGCACGCGGTCCTCGCCGGCCAGCAGGTAGTGCAGCAGCTCGTCCTTCGTGCACGGGTCCGGCCGGCGGCAGTGGCGCCAGATCTCGAGCGCCGCGTCGAGCCGCGCGATCGCGGCCAGGTAGTCGCCCACGTGTCCGTCGAACTTGGCCGAGAACAGCAGTGCCGGGCCGCCGGCGTCGAGCACGACGAAGCGGGCAAAGTGGGTCTGCAGGCCGGCGAACGGCGCGTCGAGGCCGCGCAGGTGATCGCGCAGCGCCTGGGCGTGCTCAGCCCTGACGGGGGTCAGGATCGCGACCAGCGTCATCGCCTACAGCAGCCCCTGGACCTCGGTCCTAAACGTCTCCCAGCGCGCGCTGAACTGGTCGGCGCCCAGCCCCTGCGTGTCGCGCGCGAACTGCGCCAGCCTCGGTGCCAGCGCGAGCGCGCTGATCACCACGCGCGTCGTCGAGCCATCGTCGTAGTCGCTCCAGAAATGGTCGCAGCCCCAGTCGACCGTGGCGATGAACGCGAGCAGCCGCGTGGTCGGAAACGAGCCCGGAAAGCCCTTCGTGTTGCCCCAGATCGCCCGCCACTGGGGCGCCATCAGCAGCCCGAAGTCCGGGATGTAGGTCGCCTGCGCGCCGCTCCAGCTGGTCTCGAACAGCAGGTAGCGCGGCGCTCGCGCGTTGGGCAGCAGCGTCCAGCGCGCGAGCGCGATCACCTGCATCGCCTTCAAGCGCCCGATCGCGACCTCGCTGTGGCGGCCGAACCAGAACACGAGCGCCAGCAGCGGCGCGTGCCAGCGCTTGATCGTCGAGACCGTCGTCACCGCCCCCCAGCGCTGATCGGTGGACGCCGCTTCGCTGCGCTCGGGCGACACCGCGCCACAGTAACCGCATCGCCCGCCTCGGTTCAAGTACAGTCGCGCGCGTTGGGGCGAACGGACAAGTTCGATGCTGTCGTGATCGGCTCCGGGTTCGGCGGCTCGGTTGCAGCCTGGCGGCTCAAGCAAGACTGCCCGGACGCGAGCATCCTCGTGCTCGAGCGCGGGATGCCTTACCCGCCGCGCTCGTTCCCGCGCACGCCGCGCGAGCTGCGCGCCAACTTCTGGGACCCGTCGAGCGCGCTGTACGGCCTGTTCGAGGTGTGGCGCTTCGAGCATCTCAAGGCGGTCGTCTCGAGCGGGCTCGGCGGCGGTTCGCTGATCTACGCCAACGTGATGCTCGAGAAGCCGCCGAACACGTTCGCCGCCGACGCGCCCAACCGCCGCCGCGCCTGGCCGATCGGCCACGAGCAGCTCGCGTCCCGCTACCCGCAGATCAAGGCGCTGCTCGACCCCAAGCCGCTGCCGGACGTGTACCGCACCGCGGGCCCGGCCGGCACCACGTCGGTGCCCAAGACCGATCAGTTCATCGCCGCCGCGCGCGCGGCGGGACTGTCGGATGCACGACCCGCGCAGCTCGCCGTCGCGTTCGCAGCGCCGCATGGCGATCCCGAGCCCGGGGCGCCGCTGGGCGCCGAGAACCTGCACAAGCGCGCGCGGCGCACCTGCACGCTGGTGGGCGAGTGCGACCTCGGCTGCAACGAGGGCGCCAAGAACAGCCTCGACTACACCTACCTGAGCGAGTTCAAGCAGGGCGGCGGCGAGATCCGCACGTGCGCTCAGGCCGTCGGAATCACCCCGCTGGCGCGCGGCGAGCCGGGCTACACGGTCCGTTACCTGCAGCACCTCCATGCCCGCGCCCGCGTCGAGGCGCGCGGCGCCGCCGACGGCAAGCTGGACTCTGACCGCGAGCTGCTGGACCCCTGCACCGACGCGGTGCGAGAGGTGACGGCCACGATCGTCGTGCTCGCCGCCGGCACCTTTGGCTCCACGCGCTTGCTGGCGCAAAACCGCGCCGTGCTGGCGCCGCTCAGCGACCAGCTCGGCCGCGGCTTCTCGAGCAACGGCGACCTGCTGACGGTCGCGCGCGATTGCAGCTCGCCCGGTCGCTCCCAGCGCGAGCTCGCGCCCAGCCGCGGCCCCGTGATCACCGCCTATGCGAGCGGCGAGGGGCTGTGGATGGAGGACGCCGGCGGCCCGCTGCTGTCGGAGTGGGCGTGGCAGCTGCCCGAGCTGGCGGGCGACATGTGGGCGATGCGGCGCGACCTGCCGGCGCTGATGAGCGGCAAGGCGCGCGGAAGCATCGGCGCCAAGCTCGCGCGGATGCTCGGCAGCGCCCGCTCCTCGTCGGCGATGCTGCCGATGCTGACGATGGGGCGCGACGTCCCCGGCGGGCGGATCCGCCTCGACGGCGACTCGCTCGCGCTCGACTGGGATCCCGACGGCGCCTCGCAAGGCTACTTCACGCACGCGCGGCGGACGGCGAGCGACGTCGCGCGAGAGCTCGGGGGTAGGCTCGGGCCCCGGTGGCTGCTCAGGCACGGCCCCGGCATCACCGTCCACCCGCTCGGCGGGTGCTCGCTCGGATCTGACCCCGACGAAGGAGTCGTGACGCCGACCGGCGAGGTATTCGGCTGCCCCGGGCTGTACGTCGCCGACGGCTCGGTGATGCCCGGGCCCGTTGGCCCCAACCCGAGTCTGACGATCGCCGCGATCGCCGACGTGATCGCCGCCGCGGCCGCGCGCGCGCTGAACGGCACGAGCGCGTGATGGGCGGCGTGCGCTGGGCCGAGCAGCTGTCGGGCTGGATCTCGTTCGCTCAGGCGGACTTCAACCAGGCGCTGCTCGAGGGGCGCCGCGACGGCGTGATGATCAGCGTCGCGCTGAGCCTCGCGGTCGACGACCTCGACCGGTTCGTATCCGCGGCGTCCAAGCGGGCGGATGTCACCGAGGGCGTCGTGCAGTGCCCGGAGCTCGGCGGGCGGCTGCAGGTGACGCGGGGCGAGTTCCTGCTGCTCGACCAGAGCTCGGCGCTGTATGACCAGCTGCACCTGCGAATGCGCTACCGGTTGTGGCTGCGCGATCCGGCCGGACGCGAGCTGCATTTGGACGGCTTCAAGCTGGTCGAGAACGACCCCGGCTACGACTCGTGGTCGGACACGACGACGTTGTTCGTGCGGATCTACTCGCTCGCCAACGACGCGCTGCTGGCGACCGGCGTGCTGCGGATCAGTCCCGGCGGGGTGCTACGCGAGCTGGCCTCGTTCAGGGGCACCGAAGGCTCGCTGCGGGCCCGGCTACGCGACGTCGCGCGCTTTGGCGGCTGCTTCGCCGGCGGGCTGGCGAAGGCGTACGTCGGCGCGCCGATCGCCGACGGCCGGCCCAGCTTCCCGGTCGATCGCGCGCCGGCGCCATGGGCCGTCGACCAGGGGCCCGGCCGCTGGGAGCCGGTGCCCGGGCGCAACCGGCCGGCGCCCGGACGCCATTCGCTCGAGCGTCGGGTCGTGCCGTTCGCGGTCCCCGACCTGGCCTTTGCGCTCAACCTGCACAACCTCCGCAAGGCCGGCGAGCGCGCCCGCGGCGAGCCCGTGCTGCTGATCCCCGGTTCGGCCGTCCGCGCCGAAATGTTCTACGGACAGCCGGTCGGCACCACGATCGCGGACTACCTGCTCGACTGCGGCTTCGACGTCTGGGTCGAGAACTGGCGCGCCTCGATCGACCTGCCGGCGAACTCGTACACGCTCGATCAGGGCGCCCGCTTTGACCATCCGGCCGCGGTCGCGGCGGTGCTCGCCACCACCAACGCACCCAGCTTGCGGGCGGTCGTCCATTGCCAGGGCTCGATCTCGTTCATGATGGCGCTGTCCGCCGGGCTGCTGCCGGCGCAGACGGTCAGCCATGTCGTCTCGAGCGCGATCTCGCTGTTCTTCGACGTTCCCTGGGCGACCTGGGTCAAGCAGCGCACGATGCTGCCGGTCGTCAAGGTGTTCGGGACCGGCGGCGACCCGCAATGGGGAATCCGCCCGCAGACGCCCACCGGAGCGGCGCTCGCGTGGCTTGCGCGGCACGCGGAGCGGCCGTGCGGAAACGGCCCCTGCCAGGTCGCCAACTACCTGTTCGGAACCGGCTGGGACGTGCTGTTTCGCCACGCAAACGTCGACGACCGGGTCCACGCGTGGAGCGCGCGCGAGCTCGGCTACACGCCGTTCAGCCTGATCCACCAGGTCGCTGACAGCTGCCGCAACGGCCACATCGTGCCCGCCACGGGCGCCCCGCCCGGGACGCCGGCCAGCTACCTGCGCCGGGTGGCTCCGACCGAGACCCGCTTCACGCTGATCGCCGGCGACAACAACCGCATGTTCAAGCCGGCCGGCCAGAAGCAGACGTGCGAGTTCCTGCGCCAGTGCGGCCTGCACGCGGACTACGTGGCGCTCGAGGGCTACGGCCATCTCGACACGTTCTGGGGCCGCCACGCAGCCGCCAAGGTGTTCCCGGTGATCCGCGACGGGCTGCGGTGGAGCGCCGGCCGCCGGCCCAGCAGCCACGATCACCGCGCCGACCACAGCGACCTGCGGGCGCCCGCCCAGCTCGCCGCGTTTGCCGCGCGCCGGCGCCGCCGCACGACGCGGGTGTGGGAATCGAACCCCTAGGGTCGGTCGTGCGCGACGCCGAAGCTGCCTACCGTTCAAGCCATGTTGCTTCTCGCTGACAGCTCGGAGCCGGC
>JBEKRJ010000148.1:0-8529 GCA_049518835.1 Solirubrobacteraceae bacterium | reverse complement strand
CGCGGTCGCGGTCGCGGTTGCCGTTGCCGTTGCCGGGGTCGCCGCCGTCGACGGATACCCCGGGACCCCCAACGTCAGCGGGATCTCGTTGGGCAGCGCGGTGTACGGCGCGTAGTCCGGATTGCTCGTGAACGCGCTGTAGATTGGCTCGGCCGACTCGTCCTCCTGGTTCATCGGCTTGATCGCGAGGATTTGCTCGACCGTCCGCACGACGTTGATCTGCGAGTAGTACTGGTCGTCGACGCCGCCCGCGGAGTACGGGCTGGCCACCCACAGCACGCTACGGTGCCCGTCGACGTGGTCGACGCCGTTCTGAGGATCGTCCTCGAGCACGAAGATCGCCGTGCTCTTCCAGAACCGGCTGTGCGAGATCGTGTCGACGATCCGCCCGACCGCGAGATCGTTGTCGGCGACCTGCGCCACGGGTACCGGCGGACCACCGGTGTGGTCGTCGGGTACCCACATCAGCGTCAGGTTCGCCAGCTTCCCGGTCCGCTCATCGTTGATGAAGTCCCGTTCCCAGACGTCGACGCGGTACTGGTCGGGGACGTCGAGGTCGAACTTCGGGTAGTACGGGTTCATGATCGCGTTCAGCGACGGGATGTCGGCGTAGGTCCGGAACTGGTTGATCGGGATCGGCAGCGGCCCCTTCGCCTTGCCCTCCATGATCAGCGAGTCCTGATACCAGGCCGACCAGTTGTCCTGGCTCGACGGCACGTCGAAGAAGTTCGCGTACTCGCCGTAGTCCTTGACCGTCAGGCCCGCCTTCTCGGCCGCGTTCCAGATGAAGCCGTCACGCTGGTAGGCGAGCGCGTCGCCGCCCTGTGCGGGGTAGGAGCGGTAGAACGCTCCGAACTCCTTCTCGACGTAATCGTTGGCCTCGGCCTGCACGATCCAATTGTGCCCGTCGGCCGACAGCGTGCCTTCGTCGTAGAAGTTGTCGAAGTCGCCGAAGCGCTTGGCCAGCGCGTGCTGGTTGGGAGTGACCGTCTGGCCGAACTGCGCCAGCGACGGGTCGCCGTTGCCCTCGCCGAGGTCGCCCAGCACCTGGTCGTAGGTGCGGTTCTCCTTGACGATCACGAACACGTGCTTGATCGGCGAGCTGCCGCCGAGCTTGCGCGGGATCACCGACGGCACAGTGTCGTCGACGCCGCTGTTGATCGTCGGGATCTGGTCCCACGCGTTGTCGGTGAACACGGTCTTCGTGTAGCCCGACAGCTGGCTCGCGGCCGGCAGCGCGAACGTCGTCACGCTGCCCGTGTCGTCGTAGGTGTTGTGACCGGTCGCGGGTGACGTTCCCTGACCCTTGTCGATCGTCGAGTCCGGGCCCCGCGCGCCGATGCCCTTGTCGTTGGTGACGACGACCTCGTTGCTCCCGAGCGCCGGGTCGGTCTGCACCTGGACTGGATACCAGTCGGTTGGCAGCAGCCCCTCGAACTGCAGCGGCGAGCTCAGGCCGTTGTATTGGTACTCGGCGATCGCGTTGTCGCGACCGATGCTGATCAGCAGATGGCCGGGGTCAGGCATCGTGATCGCGTTGGCGTAGCTGCCGACCGTCGCCCCGGGGACCGGGTTGACGTTCACAGTCTGTGCGACCGTGCCGGTGCTCGTGTCGATCACCGAAACGCTGTCGTCGTTTGAGTTGGCGACGAACAGCGCGTCGCCGTCGAGGTACATCGCCGTCGGCTGCAGCCCGACCGGGATCTCTGCGACCTGGCTCTGGCTGGTGAGGTCGACGACCGATACGGTGCCGGTGATCGCCCCGCCGGTCGAGCGGTTGGAGACGATCGGCGTCCCGTCGGACAGGTTCGTGAAGTCGTTGGGCGTCGCCATGCGGCCGCCTTCGTTGGACACGTAGGCCTGATCGCCGGCGATCACGACCTGGCGCGGCGCGTTGCCGACCGGGACCTGCGTCAGCAGCTGGCCGGTCGAGGCGTCGAGCACGCCAAGCGTGTTGTAGCCGTTCAGCGCCACGTAGATTTTGGTGCCGTCCGGGGAGAACGCCATCCCTGAGGGCAGCGCGGCGCCGCCCGGACCGTTTGTCGGCAGCGCGATCACGTCCGGCGCCGACACCGTGCCGTCGGCGTTGACGGTGAAGCGGATCAGATCGCTGGACTGACCAACCCACAAGGTGGCGCCGTCGGGCGAGTAGTACGGGCCGTCGGCGCCGACGGTGCCGTCGCCGAGCGTCGGGTCACCCGTCGCGCCGGTGCCGATCTGCTGGACGATCGTCCCCGTCTTGACGTCGATGATCGTCAAAAAGCCGGTGAAGTCGTTCCAGGTCAGCGCCGCCAGGTACGTCCCGTCGGGGCTCAGCGTGCTCGACACGAGCCTGCCGTCATTGACTTCGACCCGGTTGCCGATCGGCGAGATCCACTGGTTGGTCGGCAGCAGGATCGCGCCGTTGACTTCCTGGCCGACCTCGTTGGTGCCGAACGGGTCGTAACCCGTGATCGCGGCCGACGCGACGCCGGCCCCAGCCAGGCAAGTCAGCGCGATCGCTGCTGCGAGCACGCGCCGACGTACCGTCGCGCGCTCAGAAGCTAGGTTCCGCACGAAACTTCCTCTCGAATCGAGGTGCCCGCTGACGCCGCAACCGACGACAAGCGGCACCAATTTGGATTGTGCGCGTGACCACCCGCTCGCACGCCGTGGTCACCGAGTAAACCTCTTGCGTGTCGAACCCTAGGTCCGGCCCGGAGCGCAGGTGTTACGAGGACGTATCCGGGACGTGATCCTCCGCCTCGACTCGCCGGCACTAACTAACTAAGAGTCGCGCAGGGTTACAAGCTGTTTACAGGCCGGCGACGCTAGCCCCGTATCGTCGCCCGCCGTGTCAGCACTGCGCGCCAGCGGGGTGGTCAAGCGCTTCGCGACTACGTGCGCGGTCGACAGCGTCGACCTCGAGCTCGGCGAGGGCGAGGTGTGCGGACTGCTCGGGCCCAACGGCGCCGGCAAGACGACCCTGCTGCGAATGCTGTTCGGGCTGGTCGCACCCGACGACGGCTCGATCGAGCTGCTCGGCCGCCCGCTGCAGGCGTACAGCTCGACCGCGCTCGAAGGGGTCGGCGGATTCGTCGAGGAGCCGAGCTTTTATCCGTACCTGTCGGCGCGCGCGAACCTCGCGCTGCTGGCCAAGCTCGACGGCGGAGGCGCCGACCAGCGCCAACTCGACGACGCGCTGAGGCAGGTCGCGCTCAGCGGTCGAGGCGAGGACCGGGTCGGCGGCTACTCGACCGGGATGCGCCAGCGGCTCGGGATCGCCGCCGCGCTGCTGCGCGCGCCGCGGCTGCTGCTGCTCGACGAGCCGACCAGCGGCCTGGACCCGGCTGGCACGCACGCGGTGGCCGCGCTCGTGCGCGAGCTCGCCGCACAGGGCACAGCCGTGCTGCTCTCGAGCCATCAGATCGGCGAGCTCGAGCGCGTCTGCGACGCCTACGCGATCCTGCGCGACGGCCGGGTCGTGTGGCACGGGACGGCCGCGCAATTGCAGGGGGGGGCGCCGGCGTCCGCGTACGCGCTGGTCACCAGCGACGACGACCGCGCCCTGGAGATCGCCGACCGCCGAGCCGGCGTGTCCGCCGGCCGCTCGCCCCGCGGCGGGCTGACTGTCGCCGTGCGCGACGACTGCCTGGATCAGCTGGTGCTGGCGCTCGGCGACGCGCGGGTCGCGATCCGCCGCCTGCAACAGCTCGTGAGCCCGCTCGAGAGCATGTTCTTCGCGCTGACGGCCGACACCACAGTCGGCCAGCTCGAACCCTACGAGCTGGCCGAGAGGGTCCTCGCGGGAACGTGACCACCGCTGGCGCAACGACGTCGCGCGGCGTGTCCGCGCCCCCACCGCGCGCGCTGCGTAGCGCCGGCGCGATCGCGAGCGTCTACCTGGCCGAGCAGCAGAAGCTGCTGGCGCAACTCGCGACGCGACTGCTGGCGCTGGTCTGCGTGGCCGGGCCGTTCGCGTTCGCGGGCGTGTTGAAAGCTCAGAGCGGCACGCCGTCGGACGCCCTGTTCGGCGTGTGGGTCCACTCGACCGGGTTTGCGATCTCGCTCGTCGTCCTCGGGTTCGCGGGCTCGTGGGGGTTCCCGCTGATGGCGGGGGTGCTGGCCGGGGACATGTTCGCCGCCGAGGATCGCCACGGCACCTGGAAGACGATCCTGACGCGCTCGTGCACGCGCGCCGAGCTGTTTGCCGGCAAGCTGCTGGCGGCGGTCGCATTCTCGGTCGGGCTCGTCGCGCTCACAGCGATCTCGAGTCTCGTCGCCGGGGCGCTGGTGGTCGGCAACCGGTCGCTGGTCGATCTCAGCGGCGTGCTGCTGTCTCCCGGCCGGTCGCTGCTGCTGGTCAGCGCGAGCTGGGTCCTGTGCGTGGCGCCTGTGCTGGCGTACACGAGCCTTGCCGTGCTGTTGTCGGTCGCGACCCGCAACGGGATCGTCGGCGTGATCGGCCCAAGCCTGGTCGCGCTCGTGACGCAGTTGCTCGACCTGATCGGCAGGGGCGTGTGGGTCCACATGCTGCTGATCGGATCGGCGTTCGACGGCTGGCACGGCCTGTTCACGACCCACCGCTTCTACGGGCCGGCGGCGGTCTCGACCGTCGTCAGCGCGGTCTGGATCGTGGCGTGCCTGGGGGCGGCGTGGTTGATCCTGCGCCGGCGGGACTTCTACGGCACGTCGGCGTCGCGGGGGTCGGGCTGGTTGACGGCGCTGCGCGTCGTCGCCGGCGCGACGGCCGTGATCGCGGTGCTGGCGCTGGCGGCCAACCTCGGCCCGGCGGGAGTCACGGCGATGCGCTTGCGCGCGGCGATCGCGCCCGAGTTCAGCAACATCACGCTGTTGCAGCAGCAGTTGATCGGTCGCACGGTCC
Organism: Solirubrobacteraceae bacterium; assembly: GCA_049518835.1. Lineage (GTDB taxonomy): Bacteria > Actinomycetota > Thermoleophilia > Solirubrobacterales > Solirubrobacteraceae > Palsa-465. The sequence goes on along the minus strand of JBEKRJ010000148.1, from coordinate 3,665 downwards.
CCGCCGGCGCGCGGTTCGCGATCGTTCCCAGCTGCAATCGTCACGCAAGCAAGCCGGTCGGGCCGGGTGACTGGTCGTGCACCTTGGATGTCTACCTGCCGATGCCGGGCAAGGTGCCCTTCCAGCAGGCGCTGGTCACCTACGACGTGAGCGTGCAAGCCAACGGGTGCTACAAGGCGCAGTCGCCGCCGACGTTCGTCGGCCAGCAGACGATGCGCGACTCGCACGGGCAGACCGTCGTCAATCCGCTGTTCGTCGTCTACGGCTGCTTCGACACGCTGTGACGGTCTCGCATCGCGCGGCCATAGCGGTCGCGCATCGCGCACGCGGCGGCGTACGCTGCGCGTGCGAATGTGCTTCTCGCCCGAGGCGGACTTCACCGCCGGCGCGGTCGTCTCCGCGGTCGGCGTGCAGACGCTGCGGTGCGTGCGCGCCCGCCGCGAGCTGATCATCGGCTCGCTGCCGTTGGCGCTCGGCCTGCATCAGCTCGTCGAAGCGTTCGTGTGGCTCGGCCTGCGCGGCGAGGTCTCGCGCACGGTCGCCGACACCGCCACCGAGGCCTACATCGTGTTCGCCCACGCCGTCCTGCCGGCGATCGTGCCGGTCGGGTTCGCGCTGCTCGAGCCCCGCCGCGCCCAAGCCAAAGCCGTGTGGCCGCTGGCGGTGCTCGGCGTGGCGCTGGGCGGCTATCTGCTGTGGCAGGTGACGGCCTACCCGGTCGGCGCGCAGGAGCAGGCGCACTGCATCGATTACACGACGCACGCGCCGAACGACTACCTGCTGGGAGTCCTGTACGTCGCGGCGACGTGCGGGCCGGCGTTGCTGTCGAGCCTCGCCTACCTGCGGTTGTTCGGACTGATCGGCCTCGTCGGCGCGATCGTGACGGCCGCGATCCGCGTCGACGAGCTGACCTCGCTGTGGTGCGTGTACGTCGCGATCGTCAGCGTCCTGATCCTCGAGCATTTCCGCCGCCGGCGAACGGCGGAGCGCCGACGATCGCCGCTGCTCGGCGCCCCGGGCGCGTGACGCGAGCACGCGTGCGCCAGTCACGTCGCGGTGCTCACGGCGCCTGCTGCCAGTCGATCGCGGCCCACCGGCGGCGCAGCTTCTCGCCCCGGTCGGGGTGCAGCGACTGCACCCAAGAGATCCGCCCGAGCAGGTGCGCGCGGAAGTCCGCCACCGCGGCTCGGTTCTGCGATCCCGGCCCGTGCACGCGTGCGTTGTGCAGGATCGCCTTGAGGACGTCATATTCGTCGCGGGGCACGTTGAGGCGCTCGTTGACGACCACGCCGCAGACGCGCTGGCGTCCAGCCCGCGTCGTGAGCATCGACTTGCGGGCATTGACGACAAAGCCCTCCTCGCGAGCGATTACGGCGACCGTCGCGCGCAGCCGGTTGGCGGCGCCGACCAGCGCCGGCGAGCCCGAGAACGTCAGGTCGTCGGCATAGCGGGTGTAGGTCAGCCGCAACGAGGCGGCGAGGCCCGTCAGGCGACGGTCGAGCCCGAAGGCGGCCAGGTTGGCGAGCGCCGGCGAGGTCGGCGCTCCTTGCGGGAGGTGCGCCGCCGCCAGCCGCCGGCCGAGGCGATGGTGCGCGGCGACCTGGCTCGCGGCGCGCGGTCGCGGGACGCGCTCCCAGACCGCGGCCGGGACGGCGTTGGTCACCAGCGCCGTCAGCGCGTAGGCGACGGACTCGGGGTAGCCGGCGGTCCGGAAGATGCCGAACACCCGGCCGGCGGCGATCGAGGCAAAGAAGTCCTCGAGGTCCAGCGCAACGACCACGTAGCGGCCTGTGTGCCGGGCGGCATGGCTTGCGACCGAGCGCCCGCGGGTGAAGCCGTGTGCGGCGTCGTGGGCCGGCACGAGGTCGAGGATCTCGTGCAGGATTCGCCGCTGGATCGCTTTGAGCCGCTGCTTGGGCCGCTCGATCACGCGCGCCGGCCCGCCCGGCCGCGAGTGCGCCGCGTAGCGGTAGTTGCGCAGTCGCTCGTCCGCGACGTTGCGCTCGAGGCCGCGCGCGTCGGCGAGCCACGCCAGCTCCCCGTCGCTGATCGACAGAAAGCCCGCGAGCGCCGCCAGCGACGCGAGCTCGGGGACCGGCCAGCGCCGCCGCCCCATCTCCGGCTCGGGCACCAGCCAGCGACGGACCCGCGGCGGCGGCGCGTAGTCCGCCGGCTGTGGCAGGTCGGCGATCGCCCGCGCGACGAATCGCGCGAGCTCGCGCGGGCGATCGGCGGGCGGACGGTGATAGGCGCCGAGCGCCTCGCGCGCGACCGCCCGGACCCAGCGCGGGCGGCGCTCGAGCACGCGGCCGGCGCGGCCTAAGAGCGCCCCCTCGGTCCAGGCCCCCGCCAGGAACGCGTCCGCGAGGCATCGCGCCAGATAGGTGCGTGAGCGGGCGTCGTACACCGGACAATGATCGCGGCATTGCGCGCCGACTGCACTACGTCGTGCGTGCCCGGGCCTGCATCCGTAGACGCAGTGAAGGGCTCGCGATGCGCTGGCCTGGTGATTGCGTGTCCCCGGGGTAGCCCCGGAGAGGGAGCTCGCGCCACGACGGCGCTCCTCCCGCCTCGAACGCGCAACGCCGCGGCGGCGGACAGTAGCGAAACGGGTAGGCGCTCAGCTTGCGCCGGGGCGCAGCCGTCGCGCGAGCGACGCTCCCAGCAGCGCGAGCAGCGCGGGAACCGCGGCCAGGACGAGGATGCACGGCTGCCGGGACAGAAACGGAGGCGCGAGCGTCGCCGACCCGGTTGCGACTCTGCCCGCGAGGAATGTGACCGCGACCACGAGCACGAGCACCGACGCCGCGGCGACGCACAGGAGCGCCGGGAAGCGCCAGGTCGGGGGTTCGCCCAGCAGGTAGTCGACGCGTCCGGCCTCGAAGCCGATCCGCTCCGAGCCGGTGGCGTCGTCGGCGAAGCTCAACATCGCGCGCGCAAGCGCCGAGCGGTTGCCGGGCGCGGCATGGACCGCGCTCTCGTCCGCGCCCAGCTCGGCCAGCGCCTGCTGGCGGCGAGCGAGCTCGTGCAACCCGGGCACGAAGAACAGCGCATCGGCGAGCACGCGGCCGGTGGCGAGCCGCAGCGGGTCGCGGCGCCGCGCGTGATGGCGCTCGTGATCGAGGACCGCGCTCAAGGCCCGCTCGTCGAGCAGCCCCAGCGCCCCCGTGGAGAGGTAGATGCGGGGCCGCAGAAGGCCGGCGCAGAACGCCAGCGGCCGCTCGTCGGCGATCACGAGCGCGTCGTCGTGGCGCCCGCGGTAAGCCCGCGCCAGCCCCGATCCGATGCGGGCGGCGACGAGCGCCTCGTGCATCGACCGGCGAATCGCCCGCGCCGTCGCGGCCAGCGCCAGCAGCGCGAGCACCAGCACCACGATCGCGTCGACGTTCGCCGTCGGGTAGCCGAGGCGCTGGCCGAGGACGGTGATGTGATGGGAGCTTGCCTGGGGCGTCACGCGCCAGGACTCCGCGAGGCGCACGAGCACGAACACCGAGCACGCGAGGCCAAGCGCGCCCAACCCCAGGCCGGCGCCGAACACCCGCCCGGCGGCACTCGCCGCGGGTCGGTCGAGGCCGTCGAGGCGGCTCGATCGCCGCGCGCCGCGGGTGCCGTCGACAACCGGGGTGTTGACCGCGCTGGCCATCTGCTACTCGGAATCGTAGGGG
>JBEKRJ010000147.1:0-8534 GCA_049518835.1 Solirubrobacteraceae bacterium | reverse complement strand
ACCGACAACCCGACGTTCGTCGTGCTGTTGATCGGCGTGATCGTGCTCGTCGGCGCGCTGACGTTCTTCCCCGCCCTGCTGCTCGGTCCAATCGTGCAGGGCCTGACCGGACACCTCTACTAACAGTCATGAAACGAGACATCATCACTTCCGCGATCGGAATCCTCGTGCTGACCGTGCTGTGCGGGATCCTGTACCCGCTGGTCATCACCGGCGTCAGCCAGGTCGCGTTCCCGGGCAACGCCAACGGCCAGCAGGTGTTCGTGCACGGCAAGCTGGCCGGCTCCAAGATCATCGGCCAGAACTTCGGCGACCTGGTGATCGACAAGAAGACCGGCAAGCCGGAGATGCAAAACGGCAATCCGGTCACCAATCCCGACCCCCGTTACTTTCAAACCCGTCCGTCGGCAACCGCTCCAGCTGACAACGCCGCCGCGACGACGTTCTCCAATCTCGGCCCCAACAGCAAGGCGACCGAAGTGGCGATCGCCGGCAACATCCAGGCATACCTGGCGCTCAACTGCCAGAGCGCGGTCAGCGGCTCAGCGCGATGCGCAGATCCCTACGACCCGAAGGTGACGACCGCAGGGGATGTCCCCGTCGATGCGGCCGACACCTCGGCGTCCGGGGTCGACCCCGACATCTCGGTCGCCAACGCCGACATCCAGGCGTACCGGATCGCATCCGTCCGCCACCTGTCGTTGTCAAGGGTCGACGGGCTGATCTCGACCTACACCTCCGGTCGCGGCCTGGGCTTCTCGGGCGAGCCGGGTGTCGACGTGCTCGAAGTGAACCTGGCGCTTGATCGAATCACCGGAGGTACAGCATGAGCGTGACTAGTTCGCGCGAAGAAGGCCAGCGTCGCCCGAGCAGCGAGCGGCGCGCGATCTCGCTGTTTCGCGCCGACATCGTCAAGCGCGCGCTGATCGACAGCCTGATCAAGCTCGACCCGCGGGTGCAGATCCGCAACCCGGTGATGTTCGTGGTCGAGATCGGCGCCGTGATCACGACCGTGACCTGGTTCATCCAGGTGTTCGGCGGCGGGCCGCTGGGTGGCGGCCGCGAGCCCGCGTGGTACACGCTGACGATCTCGATCTGGCTGTGGCTGACGGTCGCGTTCGCGAACATGGCCGAGGCGTTCGCGGAGGGCCGCGGCCGGGCGCAGGCCGACACGCTGCGCTCGATGCGCCAGGAGACCGTCGCGAGGATGCGGGACGGCACCGAGGTGCGGGCCTCGGAGCTGACCCGAGGCGACGTGGTCGTGGTCGCGGCCGGCGAGCTGATCCCCGGTGACGGGACCGTGATCGAGGGGATCGCGTCGGTCGACGAGTCCGCGATCACGGGCGAGTCGGCACCGGTGATCCGCGAGTCCGGCGGCGACCGCTCGGCGGTCACGGGGGGCACGCGAGTGCTGTCTGACCGGATCCTCGTCGAGATCACCCAGGAGCCCGGACAGTCGTTCCTGGACCGGATGATCGGGCTGGTCGAGGGCGCGCAGCGGCGCAAGACGCCCAACGAGATCGCGCTCAACATCCTGCTCGCGGGGCTGACGCTGATCTTCATGATCGTGGTCGCGACGCTGCGGCCGTTCGGCCTGTTCGCGCACACGTCGATCTCCGAGACGACGCTGATCTCGCTGCTGGTGGCGCTGATCCCGACGACGATCGGGGCGCTGTTGTCGGCGATCGGGATCGCCGGCATGGACCGCCTCGTGCGCCGCAACGTGCTGGCGCTGTCGGGACGCGCGGTCGAGGCGTCGGGCGACGTCGACGTCCTGTTGCTCGACAAGACCGGCACGATCACGATCGGCAACCGGCTCGCGTCGGAGTTCATCCCGATGCCGGGCGTGTCGGAGACCGAGCTGGCCGAGGTCGCGCAGCTGTCCTCGCTGGCCGACGAGACGCCGGAGGGTCGCTCGATCGTGGTGCTCGCCAAGCAGTACGGGATCCGCGAGCACGACATGGCCGACCTGCACGCCCAGTTCGTGCCGTTCAGCGCGCAGACGCGGATGAGCGGCGTCGACCTCGACGGGCGCCAGTTGCGCAAAGGCGCCGGCGAAGCGATCATCTCGTTCGTGACGGCGGAGGGCGGGCGTCCGCCGGCGGAGCTCTCGCCGGTGCTCGACCGCATCGGGCGCGAGGGCGGCACGCCGCTGGCGGTCGCGCGAGACTCGCAGGTGATGGGGGTGATCTACCTCAAGGACACGATCAAGGAGGGGATGCGCGAGCGTTTCGATCATCTGCGCGCGATGGGCATCCGCACGATCATGATCACCGGCGACAACCGCCTGACGGCGGCCAAGATCGCCGAGGAATCCGGCGTCGACGACTTCCTCGCCGAAGCGACGCCGGAGGCGAAGCTGGCGCTGATCAAGGAGCAGCAGGCCGAGGGACGGATGGTCGCGATGACCGGCGACGGCACCAACGACGCGCCCGCGCTCGCGCAGGCCGACGTCGGCGTTGCGATGAACACCGGCACGCAGGCCGCGCGCGAAGCGGGCAACATGGTCGACCTCGACTCCAATCCGACGAAGCTGATCGAGATCGTCGAGGTCGGCAAGCAGCTGTTGATCACCCGCGGCGCGCTGACGACGTTCTCGATCGCCAACGACGTCGCCAAGTACTTCGCGATCCTGCCGGCGATCTTCTCGGCCACCTACGCGACCACCAGGGGCGGCCTCGGGCCGCTGCACGTGCTCAACATCATGAGCCTCGGCACGCCCAAGTCGGCGGTCATCTCTGCGATCATCTTCAACGCGATCGTGATCCCGATGCTGATCCCGGTGTCGCTGAAGGGCGTCAGCTACCGGCCGATCGGGGCCAGCGCGCTGCTGCGGCGCAACCTGTGGATCTACGGCCTCGGCGGGATCATCGCCCCGTTCATCGGGATCAAGCTGATCGACCTGATCGTCCACAACCTGCTCGGGGCATGAGCCCCCGCGCGCGTGGAAGGAGCACTCGACGCGCATGAGCACACTCGCCACCAGGTGAACGAGCGCGCGCGTGGTCATCACCGAGTGTTCCTCGGCATGGCGGCGGGAGTCGGCAAGACGTTCCGGATGCTGGTCGAGGGTCACGCCGAGCAGGAGGCTGGGCGCGACGTCGTGATCGGCCTGCTGGAGACGCACGGGCGCGCGGACACGGCCAAGCTCGCGGAGGGCTTGCCGCTGGTCGCGCGCCGCCGCGTCTCCTACCGCGACACGGTCCTGGAGGAGATGGACCTGCCGGCGATCCTCAACCGCGCGCCCGAGCTGTGCCTGATCGACGAGCTCGCCCACACCAACGCGCCCGGGGTCGAGCATCGCAAGCGCTACGAGGACGTCGAGGACGTGCTCGCGGCCGGGATCGACGTGCTCTCGACCGTCAACGTCCAGCATCTCGAGTCGCTCAACGACCAGGTCGCCGAGCTCAGCGGGATCCGCGTGCGCGAGACGATCCCGGACGCGGTGCTCGGCAACGCGGACGAGATCGTGATGATCGACCTCACGCCCGAGGCGCTGCTCGAGCGCCTGCGGGCGGGGAAGGTGTACCCGGCGGCGCGGATCGACGCGGCGCTGAACAACTTCTTCCGGATCGAGAACCTGTCGGCGCTGCGCGAGGTCGCGCTGCGCCAGGTCGCTGAGGAGATCGGCCACAAGCGCCTGTCGAGCGCCGAAGCGGTCAACCCGCGCACCGAGACGATCGCGTCGGAGGCGCCGCAGGCGGTGTCCGAGCGGCTGCTGGCGCTCGTCGAGCCCAAAGCGGCGGCGCAGCGCCTGGTGCGCCGCGCGTGGCGCTCGGCGCAACGGCTCGCGGCCGACCTCGACCTGCTGTGGGTCTCGCCGCCGTCGGGGAAGCTGTCAGACGAGCAGGAGCGCTCGCTCGGCGCGCTGCGCCAGCTCGCGTCGATCCTCGGCGCGCGGCTGCTGGTGCAGGAGTCCGACGACGTCCCCGCCGCCGTCGCGGAGGTCGCGCGCCGCCAGGGGAGCACCTACATCCTGATGGGGCGAAGCCGCCCGGCGCACGGCCTCGCGCGGCTGCGCACGCCGCTCCCCCAGCGGCTGATGGAGCTGCTGCCGGGCGTCGACGTGCGGATCGTCGCCGACCGCACCTCCCGCCAGGCCAACGAGCACCGATGACCGCCTTGCTGATCCTCGCCGTCGCGCTGGCGATGTTCGCGGCCGGCCTGTTCGCCGGCTACTGGCTGCCGCCCCACGGTCGCCGCCCGGCCCGCCTGCGGCCCCGTGCCGTGAAGCGAATCCTGCTGCCGTTCACCGGCCAGGCGATCTCGCGCCGCGGGTGGGAGGCGGCGGTTCGCCTGGCGAAGGCCGAGGACGCGACGATCATGCCCGCGTTCCTGGCGCGCGTGCCCCGGCACCTGCCGCTCGACTCGCCGCTGCCGGGTCAGTGCGAGGAGGGGCTGCCGCTGCTGGAGACGCTCGAGCAGCGCGCACACGCCGAGGGGATCGCAATCGACGCCCGAGTCGCGCGCGGGCGCACGTACCGCGATGCGCTGCGCCGGCTGCTGGACAACGAGCAGTTCGACCGCGTGATCGTGTCCGCAACCGGCGATCCTCGCACCGGCCTGACCGCCGACGACCTCGAGTGGCTGCTCGAGCGCGTGCCGGCGGAGATCCTGATCCTGCGCCCCGCGCCCGACGACACCCGCCGGATCTCGGCGACCGGCGTGCACGGCCACTTCTGAAGAAAGCGCTAGACGCGATCGCCGAGCGCCACGAACTCGCGCTGCGAGACGCCGGTGTAGAGCTGGCGCGGGCGCACCGAAGCCTGCTCGGGATCGGCGACCATCTCCAGCCACTGCGCGAGCCAGCCGGCGCTGCGGGCGAGCGCGAACATCACCCCGAACATCGCCGCCGGCACGCCGACCGCCTCGTACAAGAGCCCGGCGTACAGGTCGACGTTCGGATACAGCGAGCGCGAGGTGAAGTACTCGTCGTCGAGCGCGCGGACGGCCAGCTCGTCGGCGATCGCCAGCAGCGGGCTGGGGCCGCGGGCCTCGTAGACGGCGTCGAGGTGGGCCCGGAGGATCCGCGCACGCGGGTCGTGGCATTTATAGACCCAGTGCCCGAACCCCATCAGCCGCTCGTCGCCGGACTTCACGCGCGCGAGGAAGTCGGGCACGCGAGCGATCGTTCCGATCCCGCGCAGCATCTTCAGCACCGACTCGTCGGCGGTGCCGCGCATCGGTCCCGACAGCGCGGCGACGCCGGCGGCAACCGCCGCGTAGGGGTTCACGTGCGTGGAGCCGACCGCCCGCACGGCGGTCGTCGAGGCATTCTGCTCGTGGTCGGCGTGGACCATCAGCAGCACGTCCAGCGCCCGCTCGATTCGCGGATCGGGCTCGTAGCGCAGCTCGCTGCGGCGGAACATCATCGACAGCAGGTTGCCGGCGTAGCTGAGCTCGTCCTCGGGATACACGTACGGCCGGCCCGCGAGGTGACGGTAGGAGAACGCCGCCAGCGTCGGCATCGATGCCAGCAGGCGCGCCACCTGACGCTGGCGCACGGCCTGGTCGCCGACCTCGCCGGCCTCGCGGTGAAAGCTCGACAGCGCGCCAACCGACGCCGACAGCATCGCCATCGGCTGCGCGTCGTAGGGGAAGCCCTCGAGGAAGCGCTTGACGTTCTCGTGCACGAACTTGTGCACCGACAGCTCGCGCTGCCACTGCGCCAGCGCGGCACGGTTGGGCAGCTCGCCGTAGATCAGCAGGTAGGCGAGCTCGAGGAACGTCGCGTGCTCGCACAGCTCCTCGATCCGGTAGCCGCGGTGGCGCAGGACGCCGGCCACGCCGTCGGCGTGGGTGATCGCGCTGCGGCAGGAGGCCGTGTTGGCAAGTCCCGGGTCATAGAACATCAGCGCATCGCTGCTGTCGAGGGCGGTCGCGCGCAGGTCCTGCGCCCGCACGGCCCCGTGGTCGATCGCCAGCTCGAAGCTGCGCCCGGTGCGGTTGTCGGTCAGGGTGAGGGTGTCGCGTGCCACTGCGCAGCAACATTAGTGCACGGCAATCGCGTCGCGCTGTGAGGCGGACCCTAACCGTCCCACGCGCGCCGCCGACGTAAGCTTCGCGACAGATGCCCGAGCGGCCGCAACTGCAACGGAGATACATCCGCGTGATGTCGATCCTGATGGCGGTGATCGGCATCGCGATCCTCGTGCGCACCCTGGTGGCCGGCGGCGGGCCGCTGTCGTCGGGCGTGCTGCTCGGCCTCTTGTTCATCGTCGCCGGCGGCGCGCGCTTGTATCTTCAGTTGCGAAGCTAGTGGCTCCGAGCGTCGTCGCAGTGTCTGATCGCCCGTTCAGCTACCGCGCGATGTTCGCGGTCGTGTACACGACCTCGATCAGCTCGGTGTACTTCGCGCTCGGGGTCGTCGCGCACCGCGCGAACGGGCTGACGCCGGTCGTGTTCCTCGCCGGCGGGGTGTTCTTTCAGCTCAGCGCGATGACCTACACCGAGGGGGCGGCGATGCACCCGGAGCGTGGTGGCTCGGCCGTGTACGCGCGCTACGCGTTCAACGAGCTCGTCAGCTTCATCGCCGGCTGGTCGATCGTGCTCGATTACACGATCCTCGTGGCCGTGACCGCGCTGACGGTCCCCAGCTACCTGGCCGTGTTCTGGGCGCCGCTGGGGCGCGGGGCCGCGCAGATCCTGATCGCGCTCGCGGTGATCGCGTTCGTTGCGCTGGACAACATCACCGGCGTCAACGCGCGCCGGCTGCGCAGCCGGGTGGTGATCACCGGCGCGGACCTCGGCCTGCAAGCGTTGGTGATCGTGCTCGGGCTCGCGCTCGCGTTTCACCCCCACCACCTGGTCGACAGCATCCACCTCGGCTCGGCGCCGACCGTCTCGGACCTCGCGTTCGCGTTCCCGATCGCGGTGATCGCGTTCACCGGCCTGGAGGCCGCCGCGAACATCGCCGGCGAGGTGTCGGCCACCGCCAGCCAGCTGAAGCGGTTCGTGATCCCGTCGTCGATGATCGTCGTGCTGATCTACGTCGGGATCGCGCTGATCGCGGTCACGGCGCTGCCGGTCCACGATCGCCTCAGCGAGCTCGGCCAGACGCACCTGCGGGCGCCGGTGCTCGGCGTCGTGGAGTCCTATCGCCCGAAGTGGGTCGCGGACGTGCTCAAGTACGCGGTCGCGATCGGCGCCGCGCTCGGGCTTGCCGCGGCCGCGGGCGCCGCGATGCTCGGCGTCTCCCGGGTCGGCTACTCGATGGCGACCAACCGCCAGATCCCGAGCGCGATCGGGCGCCTGTCGAGCCAGCGCGGCACGCCCGTGGTCGTGATCGGCGTCGCCGTGGTCGGCGCCGGCGCGCTGGTGCTGCCGGCCGACCTCGAGCTGCTGGTCGGCATCTACGCGTTCGGCGCGCTGCTCGCGTTCATGATCGCGCACGTCTCGGTGATCGTGCTGCGCTTCCGCGAGCCCGCCCGTGAGCGCCCGTTCACGGTGCCGCTGTCGGTCCCGTTCAGGGGCGCGCGCGTGCCGCTCCCGGCGGTCGCGGGGGCGCTGCTCGCCGGCGCCGGCTGGGTGTTCGTGATCGTCTACCACGCCGGCGCGCGCTACGTCGGCCTCGGCTGGCTGGCAGCCGGCGTGGCGCTATATGTCACCTACCGCAAGATCGAGGGCAAGCCACTGCTACGGCGCGTGACGATCCCCGAGCGCGCGCTTCGCCACGAGACGCTCGAGCCCGAGTTCGGCTCGATCCTGGTGCCGATCTTCGGCACGGCGCTGGACGACGACATCGTCCAGACCGCCGGGCGGCTCGCCGGCGAGACGCGCGACGACCTCGACGTCGAGGGGGCGATGATCGAGGCGGTGTGGGTGTTCGAGATGCCGCTGTCGCTGCCGCTCGACGCGCCGCTGCCCGAGGCGCAGGTCAAGCGCGCGCGCCAGTCGCTGGCGCGCGCCAAGCAGGTCGGCGAGGAGTATGAAGGCGTCCAGGTGGCGACCGCGATGGTCCGCGCCCGCCGCGCCGGGCAGGCGATCGTCAACGAGGCCCGGCGCCGTGGCGTCGAGGCGATCGTGCTCGCGGCCGAGGAGCCGTCGCGGGTCCGCGGCGGAGCGCTGCTGGGCGGCGTCGGGCCGCTGGAGAACTCGGTCGGGACGATCACCAAGTACGTGATCAGCAAGGCGCCGTGCCGCGTGATCCTGACCGCGGCGCCGCCCGGCAGGGTCGGCCTGGCGCCCGCCGGGTACGACCCCGAGCCGGGCCTCGCGGACGTCAACAGCCCGCCCCCTGGGGCGGGCGCGCGACCGCTCGCAACGGACCTCGGCAGCCCGCCGGTCAGCGACTAGAGCGGTGGCGCGGATCGAGACCCACGGGCTGCGGCGCACCGTCGGCGTCGGCGGGCTGTTCGCGACCGCGTACGGCAACGTCGGCTCGTCGATCTACTACGCGCTCGGGCTCGTCGCCGCGTACGCGCTGGGCCTGACGCCGGTGATCTTCATGCTCGCCGGCGCGTTGTTCGCGCTGACCGCCAAGACCTACGCCGAGGGCGCGTCGATGTTCCCGGAGGCCGGCGGCTCGTCGTCGT
>JBEKRJ010000146.1:0-8541 GCA_049518835.1 Solirubrobacteraceae bacterium | reverse complement strand
GACCAACACGACGACGACCACGAACTCGACGATCGCCTATAAACGACGGCGGCGTCGGAAGACGACCGGTGGCGGCTTGCTGGCCGAGGACGGCACGATCTCGGTCGAGAACTCGATCGTTGCCGAGAACACTGTCGAGAGCGGCGAGACCGCCACCAACTGCGGCACGATCGACCCAGGATCCACGATCACCTCTCTGCGCTACAACCTCGAGTCCGGGTCCGACTGCGTCTTCAGAGCCGCCGGCGACCAGCGAACACCAACCCGCAGCTGACCTCGACCGCCGTGCAGGACAACGGCGGCAACACCAATACGTTGGCACTCGAGGCCGTGAGCCCGGCGGTCGACGCGATCCCGCCGAGCGCGCCCAGCTGCACCGGCACCGACCAGCGAGATCTCACGCGACTGCAGGGCAGCGGGTGCGACATCGGCGAGTTTGAGCTGATCGATCCGCTGGAGGGATTGTCAACCGCGCCAGACAGACCGGCACGTTTGACGTCAAGGTCGACGACGCCTCACTGACCGCGAGCCGCGTGTCCGTCAGCGCCGTCGCCGGCACCGCGTTCAACGGCCCCGTCGCAACGTTCACCGACGCAAACCCCGACGGCACCGTGTCGCAATTCGCGGCGACGATCAACTGGGGCGACGGCGCATCGACGGCCGGCACGGTCAGCGCCGGCTCGGGCGAGTTTGTCGTCAGTGGCTAGCACACCTACGCCAGCGCCCGCTCCTACCGGGTCCTAGTCACGATCACTGGCACAAACCTCACCGGAGCCACCGCGGTCAGGTTCGGCACGACGGCCGCAACCAACGTCACGGTCCTCAGCCCCACTGGGGGTCACGGCGACCCGCCCCCGGCATCAGGGACCGTTGATGTGACCGTCACGACAGCGGGCGGCACGAGCGCGACGAGCTCGGCCGACCAGTTAGTTCAGCTGTCAAGCCGCCCCAGCGAGCGTGAGCGCGCCGCAGTTGACCCCGGGTCCCCCGTCGGTGCTCGGCACGAGCCGGCTCCCTGATCTGACGGGACGATCATGCCCCGGCCTGGGACGGAGGTCCCGTTAGTAATTGTTGATTGTGGTTGGCCCAATCGAGTTAGGGGGCGCTCGAGCTACGGGCTGTGGGCTGTGGAGTCAGCGGTGCGCGCTCGTGAGTTGGTGTCGAGGGCGGCGATCGGGAGCGTGAAATGAAAAAGCGAGCCGAGGCCGCGTCCTTCGGACTCGGCCCAGATCTCGCCGCCGTGGGCGTGGATAATCTTCTTGCAGATGGAGAGCCCTAGGCCGGTGCCTGCGATGCCCTGCCGATCGGGTGTTTGGACGCGGTAGAACTCGACGAATAGGTTCGGGATCGCGTCAGCCTCGATGCCCAGGCCCGTGTCGGTGACGGTGACCTTGACCGTGTCATCAAGGATAGTCGCCGACAGGTGGATCGGTCCTCCGTCGGGCGAGTACTTGCGAGCGTTGGTGACGAGGTTGATCAAGACCTGCAAGATCCGCTCGTGTTCTGCCCACACGGCCGGCAGGTCGACGGGGAGCTCGGCAGTCTGTGGGTGGCGTGGGTCGTCTGGAAGCCGAGCGGCGAGCGCGTCGATGACGCTCGCTAGCTGGAGGCCTTTGGGTTCGATGCGGATGGCACCGCGGTCGATCCGTTGTAGGTCGAGGAAGTCGTCTATCAGTTGGGCGAGTCGACGGCCTTCGTCGATGATTATGTGGAGTTCCTCGGCCTCGGTCTCGTTGCCGTTGAGCAGTAGCAGTTGGGCGAATCCGATTATGCTCGAGAGCGGACTTCGCAGCTCGTGGCTGACGATAGCGACGAGCTCGTCCTTGGCGCGCGCGAGGTCGCGTTCGGCGGTCATGTCGCGCAGCATCACGCCGATTCCGGGTCGGGGGTCGCCGCGGACGGCGAACAGTTCGATCAGCAGGTCGCGCTCCGGGGCGGAGGTGCGCAGCTCGAAGGTCGAGGATCCTGCCAGCCGGTCGCGGAGGTGCGTCCTTAGCTCATCGAGCTCGGTGTTGGTCTCGCAACGGGCGGCGAGCAGCGTCGCAACAGTTTCGGCGTCCTGTCCAACCAAGCCGTCACGGTCGGCGCCGAGGAGTCTCGCGGCGGGGGCGTTGACCGCCGAGATTGCGCCTGACGCGTCTGCGACGACGAGCCCATCGTTGATGCTGGCGATCACCGCTGCGAGCTGCTCGGACCGACGCGCTAGCTGCTCGTTGGCGGTGCGCAGGCGTACGTTCGCTTCGCGAAAGCCGCGCTGCGCCATCTCAAACGGCGCGAGCGCCTCGCTGAGGAACTCGTGGGCATGGCTGGCGGCGGAGCGGTCAGATGCGAGATTGGTTTCCGTTATCGACGTCTGCAGCGCTGCCTGATGGACAGCGCTGAGATCCAGCAATCCGCCGCCGTTGTCCATGATCTCGCGGCCAAGCTCGTAGGCGTCCAGCAGCGCGGCCTCCTGAGCGCTCCCGAGATACGTTGTGAGCGCGGCCCGGTAACGGCTCTCGATCGTCTGGGCGGCCGTAGCATCGCCCCGGACGGCCGATTCTGGCTGGTAGCGGACGAGCACGAGTAGCGCGTCATCCTTCCCGGTCGCGAACTGCCGCAGCAGCGACGCCGCTCCGTCACCGCGCACCGCCGCCCCGCCCGACAGAGCTTGGGCAAGCCGACGCTCGACTCCGTCTGTCGCGAACATCAGCGTGTCGCCGGGCCCGACTGCAAGACGCTCGGAGCGAAGCGCCGGCAGGCGGTGGCCGACGATCCCTGGACGCTGAACGATCATCTCCCGTCCGCCGGCGCGCTGCGCGCCGCGCACAAGAGCTCCCTCGATGTTGCCCACGGCGAGCCACTCCATCTCCGCCGCGGCGGCGGGAAAGAACGCCACCGCGACGACCGCGCCTCGGGTGCCGCGAAGCTTGTGATGGCAGCGTTGGACAAGCGCCGTGAGGGAGTCGCTTGGGCCGCTGCGAAGAACCTCGCATGCCTGCGTTGATGCGTTTCTGGCTTGTTCACCGTGTCCCAGACCGTCGACCACGCCTACCAGCACCCCGGCGTCGCTCTCGCTCACGCATGCCCGATCGCCGGACACGAGCTCGCCCTCCAGCGCGATCGCTGCCGTCTCGATCATCAGGGGGCCAACCCGCATGCTGGTCTCGCTCAACGCCATTTCGTGGCCTTTACAGTCGTCCCCGAGCCCGCTGCGGACGTCAGCTCGAACTCATCCATCAGCCGCCGCACTCCGGGCAGCCCGATCCCGAGACTGCCGCTGGTCGAGTACCCGTCCTGGAGGGCGAGCGCGACGTCCGCGATCCCGGGGCCGCGGTCGCGTGCGACCACCACGATCGCGCGCCTGCCCCTCCTGTCGTCGTGACCGAGCTCGATCTCGCCCTCGCCGGCGTAGGTGAGGATGTTCCGGGCAAGCTCGGAGATGGCTGTTGCGATCAACGCCAGGTCCATCTTCGGAAAGCCGAGCTCTGCGGCAAGCGTCCTGCCGCGTTGACGCGCGGTGATGATGTCAACGTCGGCCCGGATCGCGATGCGGGCAGGTCGGCTCACAACCCGAGCTCCTCGCCCGGCGACTGGTGCAAGAGCGCGAGCCCGTCCTCGAGATCGAGCGCGGTCAATGTGTCATCGAGAGACAGCCCAAGCTGCGCCATCGCAAACGCAACGTCTGGCTGGACCCCGACAACCACCACGCGCGCGCCGCGCAGACGAACCGTCTGCGCAACCTCCCGCAGCGTCCGGGTCGCAAACGAATCCAACACGCTGAGCGCCGTGACATCGACGATCACGCCACGCGCGTGCGTCGCGCCCACTCGCTCAGCCAGCTCCCGCTGCAACGAGACCAGCTCAGCATCCGTCGGCTCGGCCTGGAGCGAGACGATCAGCGTCCGCCCCTGCTTGAGAATCGGCGCGCTCACGACAACGAGAGCGCCGCCTGGAACCTGCGCGTTCGCTCGAGCGCCTCGCTCAAGATCGCCGTCGCCGCGACCACCCCGTCGGCGAGTGTGCCGACCGTGTTCAGACGCCCCAGATCGAGACCCAGCCGGACGAGCGTCTGGGCGTTCTCGGCAGATAGACCGCTGATGAACGTCTCCGCACCCATCAGCCGCGTCGCCTGCACCGTCTGCATCAGATGGTTGGCAACCGCCGAATCGACCGCCGGAACGCCGGTGATGTCAAGCACGACCGCCTTCGCGCGTTTCGCCGAGATCGCCTCCAACAACTGGCCTGTCAACAACAACGCCCGCTCGCTGTCAATCAGGCCGATCAACGGCACCAGCAGCATTCCCGGGCGCAGCTCCAAGACCGGTGTCGAGAGGTCCCTCAACGCGGTCTGCTGCTCGCCGATGATTCTCTCCTTCGCCTCGATGTAGCTATCACCCACCGCCAACATCACCAAATCGATGAAGATCGACAAGCCGCGCAACGCTTCTGCAAGCCGCTCAGGCTCCTCCGCCAACGATTCGAGCAGCACCGGAGTCAGTCGCGATCGAAGCTCCCGCGCGGTCGCAAACCACGCGGAGAAGCTCAGCCCAGCCTCGGCATAGCGAGCGCCGGTGTCAGCCATGCCGCCCAGATATGGCCTCCAGTCGCCAACCATGATCGCTTGGTCGATCTGCGCCCGGGCCTGGCTGTCGGCCGCGTTTGCAGAGGCGGCGAAGCCGCTCAGCTCAGGATGAGCATCCAGCTTTGACGAGATCGCGGCCCCGATCTCGTCAAACACTCGCTCGTACACGCGCCAAAACTCACGCAACGCACCTACCTCGGCGTCCGTCAGCTCCGGCATCGCCATGTGCAACTCACCGACACCCATCCAATCCGCCTTTCATGATCGTCTCGCCAACGTCGCAAAGCCCTGCATCGGCCCGCTGCCAGCTCGGCGACGTCCTGATAACGACTGCGAGGACTGACGCGTGTGTGGCCGCCGAAGCCAACGTCGTATGCCTTCGCGGCCGACTGATTAGCGCACCGCGCAAGGCACGTCGCTCCAGATGCTTACAGTGCGTGGCGCGAGCGTTGCCTACCTGGGTGCGATCGGCCGGAGGTCTCGTCATGGCCCGTGCGTGGTTTTCGCGTGCGCGCGGGATCGTGCGTGCGGGACTGTCCTTCACGCCTGCAAGCGCGTCTCGGAGGGCGGCGTGGCGGTCGCCGGCGGGCCGCTCGTTGCCACGCTCGCGGGCTGGCGAGCGGACTCGTTTGCATATGCGCTGGCCAGCGCCTTGACGTTGGGCTGCGCGGTCCGTGCTCTGGTGCTCGTCCGTGAACCCGGCGACAGGGAGAGCGCGCTCGAGATGAACACCCCGGCGGCGATCGCGGCGGTCGTGAGCAGCCGCCCGATCGGGACGCGGCGGGCGCAGCCGCCGAGTCCGATCGCAGCAAGCGTGCTCGCGGCGCCGAGTGCGGCGAGCGGGTCGGTCGAGAGCGGCGTCCGCGGCGCGATCGAGCTGCCGCGCGAGCCGCCAGTCGCGTGGGATCTCGACCCGGTGCGCGCTGCGGTCGGCTGTCAGCGGCACCGACGTCACGCGCCCGATCTGTTCGTCGGGAGGCGGGTCATTGGCTGTAGTGCAGCTTTGAGTTCGTCGCGTGCGACGGCGTGGCGTAGGACGGTCTCGATTGCCATCCGCTGGTTAGGCCCTGGCGAAGCGCGATATCGAATGCTTCAACGCGCCCGCCGCCGAGTTCCTTGGCGCGCGACGTGGCGTCGGCGTCGCGCAGCCGCTCCGCTATGTCGAGAACCGGCATGGCAGCCGCAGCCGCAGCCGCCCGGCACCATGATCGCTTGCGCCCGCGGGAGTAACATGTCGTTGACGATGGCGATCAGGAAGCTCCACCAGCGACATCGTGGACGTGTGGCGCAACCTCGGGCGGCGTCTGGTGTTGATCGAACCGACCCGGTCACGCTCGAGATACTAGAGATCGTGCGGCTGCGATCGTAGGGAGCCTCAGCGGGTCCGGTTTTCACCGTCCTCGGTCGCTGCTCGAGATCCTGGGCCTGCGGCCGTGCTACTACATGGTCAACGTACTCGCCGACCTCGATCAAGCTCCGAAACGGTGCGGACTCGATCGAGTCGGGTAGTAACACGCCCCCTCGCGGCCATAGTCACCGAATTAGGTCTGAGCGCCGCCGCGGACGTGCGGCCGTCGAGCTACCCGCCTGTCAAGCGGCGATGCTCGACGACTACGCCGAGGCGCTGCGATCAGCTCCGCTGTCTGATCAGACGCGGCGCACGTACGCCTCGAAAGTCCGCCAGTACCTGGCATGGCTCGCCGGCGCCGCCCTCGGCCAGGACCCGCTGACCAGCGCTGAGCACCGCGACTGGGCGGTGCGCGACTACCGCACCCACCTGCAGACAGTTCTCAGACGCAGCCCGGCGACCGTCAACAACGCGCTCGCCGCCGTCGACGACTTCTACATCCGCCGCGGGCTCGGGCCCGCGAGCGCCGCACGCATCGAGATCTCGCCCGCCGCGCCCCGCGCGCTCGACCACCGTGCCCAGCTCCGATACCTCCGAGCCGTGCAAGCCCGCCCGTCGCCGCGCGACCAGGCGCTCGCGCTCGTCCCGTTCTACGCCGGTGCGCGGATCAGCGAGATCGTCGCGCTCGACGTCGACGACGTCGCCCGCTCCGCCCGCAAAGGCGTCCTACGAATCCTCGGCAAAGGCGAACGCGTCCGCCACGTTCCGATCCACCCACAGCTCCATGCCGCGCTCAAAGGCTGGCTCGCCGAGCGGGGCGACTGGCCCGGCGCCAGGGACAGCCCGGCGTTATTCCTCAACCAGCGCGGGCAGCGGCTCAGCGTCCGCGGCGCGCACGACATCATCACCGGCATCGCCGCGGCCGCCGGCCTCGACGACGACACGACCGTCCACACCCTCAGGCACACGTTCGCGACCACGCTCGTGCGCGGCGGCACCGACCTCGTGATCGTCGCCGAGCTCCTCGGCCACGCCCGCCTCGAAACGACCCGGATCTACACCCGCCCGAGCGCAGAAGACCGCACGCAAGCTCTCGACCTCCTCATCGTCGACAAATAGCGGCGCCCAATGCACGCGTGGGACGGAGGGCGCCGGAAGCGGATTTGCTCCCAGCGCCCTACGCCAACAGGGCCCCTGAAGTGGGGCTAGTAGTGAAGTTGAGCGGCCAGAGCCGTCAGCGCTACGACGAATACCGTCAGGGCGAGGAGCCCAGGAGTGTTTCGTTCATAGTCGTTCGTTCTCCTTGTCAACTTGTCAGGCGAGTCCATTCCGTTGTGGCGGTGCTCGCAGATTTGCGGTTTACCGGGCACTGTCGCCACACTGCTCCCAACACGCACCGAGTGTCCCTCTACACGGGTTCCGAACAAGAGCGCCATTCCACGCCATTTGGCGCAGGCGGGACAGTCGGGCAGCATCCTCGAGCATGTCGGCGAGGTCATCGTCAGCAAGCACGTCACGGGACTACGGCCCGTGGCTTTCGCGTTTGTGGGCGCTGCGGGTGGTAGGTGGTGCCATCGCGCCGCCACGCTAATCGAGCGCATCACCCCCCGAAAGGGGCTTCGTGACAGTTCTTTGGCCTAGGCAGCGTCGGGCGTATTGACCCGGAGTGCCCAAACCACTGCGGTGGGGCGACGACCGAGAGCGGTCGCGTCCGGCCCCGTGCGTCTCTCAAACATGGCCGAGCCCCTGGTGAGAATATTCCTCACAGCGCGACCGTCGGCGCCGATGCCACCGTCGTGCTTGGGAGCGGCGATCTCCTTGATGGTCAGCCAGGGACGCGTTGCAAGCAGCGCAGCGACCTCGGTCGTGCGGGTTGTTAGAGAGTCGGGGACGGCCGGTTTCGTGACATCTCGC
Organism: Solirubrobacteraceae bacterium; assembly: GCA_049518835.1. Classification (GTDB taxonomy): domain Bacteria; phylum Actinomycetota; class Thermoleophilia; order Solirubrobacterales; family Solirubrobacteraceae; genus Palsa-465. The sequence continues at coordinate 715 of JBEKRJ010000146.1, read as the reverse complement.
TTCTTCAGGAAGCGCTCGACCTTGCCGCGGCCGACGCGGACGTTCTGAGCAATCGCCCGCACAGACGCGCCATTGTCGTCGGGCTTCAGGATTCGAGCCTCCTGCTCGCTTGTTAGCTCCCGCTTTCGCCCGACTTGCTTACCATCCGCGGCCGCCAACACAGATGCGAGCCGTCCCGACTCCTTGGCGGCGGCAGCCGCACCATGACGTTTCTTGGTCCAGCCAACTCGCCACTGTGCCTTCTCCGCGTCGTCAGGACTGACGCGGCGCGATCGACCGTCCGCTCCGTCGCGGAGCCGCTTGATGGGAGACGCGACCGCCTCGTCAGTGAACAGGTAGATGCCAAGCTCGTTCGGTGAAGGCGTTAGCCATCCACGGGCTATGTAGTGGCTCAGCGCGGGCCGTGAGCGGTTGAGGCGATGATGTCGAAGCGCGCGCCCGACGTAGTCGAGGTCCAGAAGGCCGGTGCTGGCCTTCAGCTTGGCGACCCGCTTTTGTCCATCGCCGACGGCCCTCGCGTAACGACTCCAGCGCTGCCGCGTTGTCGCGCAGGTCCCGGCTTCGGGCATCGCGGGCGTGTTCTTGGCAGCAGAAGCGGCCGGCTTCGTGGCGGGCCCGCTTGGCGGACAGCTCGAAGTGTGCGCCGCATTCCTCGCATACGCGCTCCTGAGGCGGACCACATCGCGGCTCCTCGGATCTACGCCGCCGCTCGCGT
>JBEKRJ010000145.1:0-8556 GCA_049518835.1 Solirubrobacteraceae bacterium | reverse complement strand
CGCCGGCGATATCGAGTTCACGATCGACCAGCAGCCATACCTGCAGGGCTTCCTGCCGATCGTCGAGCTGTACATGTACAACGCGTCGCAGGGCTTGAGCGGGATCGCCGACGTCGACACGGGGCTGAAGTTCCTCGACAAGACGACGGTCCTGCCGTACAGCAGCACCAAGAGCCGCTACGAGGGCACCGGCAACTCGGCCGGCGTCCAGAAGTCGTAGGTGAGCAGCCGCGCAAACGGGTATATAGGGTCCGTCGATGGCAGTCGCGTCCGACACTCGTGCGGCTGGCGCCTCACCCCCCGGCCCGGCACCGCGCCGGGCCTCCGGGGGGGCGGGCGCGTCACTGCTGCGGAAGTTCATGACGCTGCGCGAGGGCAGCATCGTCGTGGTCACGGTGATCACCGTGATCTACTTCGCGGCCAGCGTCTCTCACTTCTTCACCGGCAGCAACTTCAAGAACCTGCTGCCGTATTTCTGCTTCTTGGCGATCATGGCCGCCGGCCAGGTGTTCGTGATGACGCTTGGGGAGATCGACTTGTCGATCGGGGCGCTGTACCTGATCACGCCGTTCATCTACTGGAAGATCAACTCGGCCGGGATCCCGCTGGTGCCGAGCGTGATCCTGTCGCTGGTGGTCGCGGCGCTGATCGGCGCCGTCAACGGCTTCTTCGTCGCCTACATCGGGATCGCGTCGTTCGTGGCCACGCTGGCGATGCTGTTCTTCCTCGACGGCCTGGCGCTGATCCTGTCGCACTCCGAGCAGATCACGACGCCGGGGACGTCGATCGTCGGCGTGCACACGTTCGCGCAGATCTTCGGCGCGGGCACCTATTCCGAGGTGCTGTGGGCGATCGGGATCATGCTCGTGCTGCAGATCGTGCTGTCATTCAGCCGCTGGGGCCTGTACACGGTCGCCGTCGGCGGCAACAAGCTCGCCGCCGCCGAGGCGGGGATCAACACGCGCTTGGTGCTGCTGCGCAACTTCGTGCTGTGCGCCACGACGGCGGGGTTCGCCGGGATCCTCGAGGGCGTGCGGACCTCGAGCATCACTCCCGATCCGTCGGGCTCGAACCAGTTCCTGCTGTATGCGGTCGCGGCGGTGATCATCGGCGGCACGCTGATGACCGGTGGCGAGGGAACCGTGGTCGGCGCGCTGATCGGGGCGCTGTTCATCGGCGTGCTCCAGGACGGCCTGACGCTCAAGAGCGTCCCGGCGACCTATGAGTACCTGTGGCTGGGGATCGCGGTGATCATCGCGATGTCGATCAACGTGCTGCTGCGCCGCGTGCGACTGGGGTCGGGCCGTGCCTGAGCCAGCGTTCGCCGGCGAGCACATCGTCGGACCTAGCTCGGCGCCCGACGACGTCCTGCGCGTGGAGCACGTCGCCAAGCGCTTCGGGGCGACGACGGCGCTGCGCGACGTCAACCTGCACCTGCGCAAGGGCGAGGTGCTCGCGCTGCTCGGCGACAACGGCGCCGGCAAGTCGACGATGATCAAGATCATCTGCGGGTTCCACAAGCCCGACACCGGCTCGATGTGGCTCAAGGGGGAGGCGTACGCCCCCAAGTCGGTGATCGACGCGCGCTCGCACGGGATCGACACCGTCTACCAGGACCTGGCGCTGATCGACCAGCTGACCGTCTACCACAACCTGTTCCTGCGCCGCGAGCCGGTGTTCAAGCCGATTCCGATCTTGAACAACCTGATGATGCGCCGCCGGGCGCGTAAGGCGCTCGACGAGATCGGGATCAACATCCCCAGCATCGACCAGCCGGTCGCGCGGCTGTCGGGCGGCCAGCGGCAGGCGATCGCGATCGCGCGGACGATGTCCAGCGACGCCGACATCGTGCTGCTCGACGAGCCGCTGGCGGCGATGGGCGCCAAGGAGGGCGCGATGATCCTCGACCTGATCGCGCGCCTCAAGCAGCAGGGGGACGTCTCGATCATCATGATCCTGCACAACTACGCGCACGTGTTCGCGGCGTGTGACAGGGTGAGCATGATCCAGGACGGCGTGATCGCGCTCGACAAGGAGACCGCCGACACCTCCGCTGAGGAGCTCAACGAGATCGTGGTCGAGGAGTACCGGCGGGCGCGGATCGCGGCGCGCACCGGCAACGGTGCGGCCGCCGTGGCGCCGGCCGGCGGCGCGGAGGCCGCCGTCGCGACGACGGGTGCGGACGCGGGTGCGCCGGCGCCCGCTGCGGATACAGCCGCTGGCGCCGGCGACGGCGCGCAACAGCCCGCCCCGTGACCAAGCCCCAGTACGCGATCGGTGTCGACTTCGGCACCGAGTCGGGCCGCGCGGTGCTGCTGGACCTGCAGGCGGGGGAGGAGCGCGCGACGAGCGTCGTGCGCTATGCCAGCGCGGTGATCGACCGGACGCTGCCGCACACCGGCGAGCGGCTCCCGTCCGACTGGGCGCTGCAGGACCCCGACGACTGGGTCGCGGTGATCGAGCGCGCGCTTCCCGACGTCCTCGCGCAGGCGGGCGTCGACCCCGCGGAGATCGTCGGCATCGGCGTCGACTTCACGTCCTGCACCGTGCTGCCGGTCGACGCCGACGGCGTCCCGCTGTGCAAGTTCGAGCACTGGCGCGATCGCAGGCACGCGTGGCCGAAGCTGTGGAAGCACCACGCGGCACAGCCGATCGCCGACCGCCTCAACGAGGTCGCCCAGCGGCGCGGCGAGGAGTTCCTGACCCGGTACGGCGGCAAGATCTCCTCGGAGTGGTACTTCCCGAAGCTGATCGAGCTGTGGCTCGAGGATCGCGAGCTCTACGACGAGGCGTACGCGTTCATCGAGGCGACCGACTGGATCGTGTGGTGGCTGACCGGCGTCGAATGCCGCCAGAGCTGCACGGCGGGATACAAGGCGATGTGGTCAGAGCAGGAAGGCCTGCCGGCGCGCGAGTTCTTCGAGGCTGCGTATCCCGGCTTTGACCATCCGGGCGACAAGCTTGGCACCCGGTTCGTGGCGCTCGGCACGCGCGCGGGCGCGCTGCGGGCGCAGGTCGCGCAAACGGTTGGGCTGCTGGACACGGTCGCGGTCGCGGTCGGCAACGTCGACTCGTTCGTGTCGGTGCCGGGTGCCGGCGTGCAAGCGCCGGGGACCTACGTGACCGTCGTCGGCACCTCGGTCTGCGACATGATCGTCAGCCCCCAAGAGGTCCGGCTGCCCGGCATCACGGGTGTCGTCAAAGACGGGATCCTGCCCGGCCTGTACGGCTACGAGGCGGGCCAGCCGGCCGTCGGCGACATGCTGGCGTGGTTCGTCGACGAGCTCGGGGCGGGGCGCAGCTATGAGCAGCTCGAGCAGGCGGCGGCGGCGATCGGACCCGGCGAGACAGGCCTCGTGGCGCTGGACTGGTTCAACGGCAACCGCAGCATCCTCGCCGACGCCGGCCTCAGCGGCGCGATCTTCGGCCTGACGCTGCAGAGCGCGCCCGCGCAGATCTACCGCGCGCTGCTGGAGTCGATCGCGTTCGGCAACCGCCGGATCATCGAAAACTTCGAACAGCACGGCGTGCAGATCGCGGAGATCGTGGCGTGCGGCGGGATCGCCGAGCGCAGTCCGCTGACGATGCAGCTGCTCGCCGACACCTCCGGGCTGCCCGTCCACGTGCCGGGCTCGCACGAGGTTCCCGCGCGCGGCGCCGCGCTGTTCGGCGCGGTCGCGGCGGGCGCGTTTACGGACATCGGCGCCGCCGTCGAGGCGACGCGGCCCCCGATCGCGCGGACCTACACTCCCGATCCGGCGGCGAAGGAGGTCTACGACGGCGTGTATGCGATCTACCGCAGCCTCTACGAGCTGCTCGGGCGCTCGCAGGTGCAGCTGCTGCACGGCCTCAAGCTGATCGCCCGACAAAGGAGAGCGGCATGAGCGCCCAACCGCGGATCGGGCTGCTGGGGATCATGCAGGAGCTCTACGACGACATGATTCCAGGGATCACCGAGCGCCAGGCGCAGTACGCGGCGCGCGTCGCCGAGCAACTGGGCTCGGTGGCGGAGGTCGACTTCATCCGGCCGGCGCGCAATCGCGAGGATCTCGAGGCGATCACGCGCGAGCTGGTCGCGCGCGGCGTCGACGGGATCGCGATCGCGATGCTCACCTACGGTCCCGCGATGCGCACGGTGCGCGCGTTGCTCGAGGTGCCGGTGCCGCTTTTGCTGGCCAACATCCAGCCGGACCGAGCGGTGACGGCCGCCTGGGACATGGCGGATCTGACCTACAACCAGGGCATCCACGGCGCGCAGGATCAGGCCAACGCGATGACCCGGGCCGGGATTCCGTTCTCGGTGCTCACGGGCGACTGGCATGCGGACGCCTTCAAGGGCGCGTTCGAGGACTGGGCGCGCGCCGCGCAGACGGTGACGGCGCTGCGCGCGAGCCGGATCGCGCTGCTCGGCTATCCGATGAACGGGATGGGCGACATCCTCTACGACGCGCCGGCGATGCTGCGGCGGCTCGGGCCGATGGTCGCGGCGGAGGACCTGGGCGCGCTGCACCGGCGCATGCAGGCCGTGTCCGACGCCGAAGTCGACGCGCTGCTCGAGGAGCACCGGGCGCGGTTTGCGGTCGCCGACGACCTGCCGCCCCACCGTCACGAGTATGCGGCGCGGATCGAGCTCGCGATCCGGGCAATGCTCGTCGAGGGCGGCTACCAGGGGTTCTCGTTTCACTTCGACTCGATCGGCGGCGACGGGCGCTTCGAGCAGCTGCCGCTGCTCGCCGCGTCTGACCTGATGGCCGACGGCTACGGCTACGCGGCCGAGGGTGACACCAACACCGCCGCGCTGATGTGCGCCGCCCAGACGCTGATCGGCGACGCGCACTTCAGCGAGATGTACGCGATGGAATGGGAGCTCGACTCGGTCCTGATCAGCCACATGGGCGAGGGCAACGGGAAGCTCGCGCGCGAAGACAGGCCGATCCGGCTGATCGACCGCCCGTTGGGGATCGGCGGCCTGGACAACCCGCCGACGCCGGTGTTCAGCGCGCAGCCGGGGATCGCGACGACCGCCGCGCTGGTGCAGCTAGAAGGCGAGCTGTGCCGGCTCGTGATCGGCCGCGGCGAGGTGCTCGACACCCCCGAGCTGCCAAAGGTGGAGATGCACTACTTCCACTTTCGCCCCGAGCGCGGGATGGAGGCGTTCATGGACGACTGGCTGCAGCTGGGCGCGCCGCATCACTTCGTCACCAACCTCGGCGACCACGCCCGGCGGTGGCGCCGGCTGGCGGAGGCGCTGGAGCTCGAGTACGAGGAGATCTGAGGCGCGCGGCGCCATGCGGCCACGGGCGCCTGGCGCCAGGCGAGGGCGCCCCGGCCCAGTTGCACGCCGATCAGCGCCGCGCTCATCGCGGGCAGCGTCAGCTGATAGCCGCGCCGCCCGCCGGCAACGGCTTCGATCACCCGCCGTCCCACCCAGCGCCCGTCGGCCGACAGCTGCTGACCTGCCAGCGTGACGCCGGAGCGCGCGCTGACCGACGGTGCGAGCAGGCGTTGCACGGTGGCCGGTCCGCTCGCCGGCAGTCGCAGGCGCACGCGGACCGCGCTGGCGCTCTTGTCGATCAGCACGACGTGCAGCGTGTCGCGCCGCACGCGCACGCCCCACGCCGTGAGCTGCAGCGAGGGCTTGCTGGCGGACACGTGCAACGCGACCGAGCGGGCGTTGGGCCCCAGCGCGCGCGCGAACAGCAGCATCCCGTACAACAGCGGTCGGGCGACGAGGCCGTGGTGGGTGAACGCGAACGGCGCGTTGTCGGCTTGCGCGCGCACGTGGATGTTGACGCCGTCGACGCCGGCTCGCAGCAGCTCGAACAGCACGTCGGGGGCCCATAGCGCGGTCGCGAACGAGTCGCTGATGCCGGGTCGCCCGCCGCAGGTGACGGAGTTGAGCTCGGTCAGGCGAAACGGGAGGCCGGCGTCGTGAGCCAGCGTGACCGCCCCCGCAACCGAGCGGGCGACGCCCACGGACGCATACGGGCTGAGGATCCGGGCGATCGTCGGGTACGCGTGCGAGCCGGGCGTCGCGCAGGCCGAGTAGGGGTAGCGGTGCGCGCTGATCGCCGCGAGGCCCGGATGCGGGGCCGCCAGCAAGGTCGAGATCCAGTCGAGGCTGAGTCGCGGATTGGCGACCACCGGTCCCAGCAGCGGCACGTGCGGCGCCACTTGCGCGAGCGCCTGCGAGTAGGCGCGGAAGTCCGCGGCGTACGTCGTCGGGTCCAGCACGGTCGGCAACAGCTCCGCGTCGGCGCGCGAGACGGTCGCGATCCAATCCTTGCGCACGTACAGATCGGGCTCGTTGCCGATCTCGAACCCGACGATGCTGCCGGCGGGCAGCTCGCGCTCGGCCGCCTGCGCCCACAGCGCGGCCTGCGACGGCGAGTCCGTGACCAGGTTCAGGTCGAGGATCAGCCGCACCCCGGATCGCTGCACGAGCGCACTGGTCTCCCGCAGCCACGCCGGCGTGAGCCGGAACACCCAGCGCGGCGGGTCGTGCGCCGTCGGCTCCCAGAACGTGTGATCGGCCGAGTCGCCGCCGACGCGCAGCAGCAGCGGCCCGTTGCCCGGCACGTGCAGCAGCGTCAGGACCCGTTCGAGCACGGGGACGTGGCGGCGGAAGATCGGCAGCGCCCAGTATTCGGTCGACAGCCCCAGGAACGAGCCCGGCACGCTCGTGGTCACCGCGCGCGGGCTGACCGTGATCTCGACGCTCGGCAAGCTGCGCGCGATCGAGATCGCGCGCGGGCGCCGTCGCGCCGGCGCGCGCGTTGCGAGGACCGGCCGGTAGCGGTGGCGCGTACGCGCCGCCGCTCGCGGCACGCTAGTGCGGTCGGGCACGGCGAGCAGCACGAGCACCAGCGTCAGCGCCACCGCGGCGCCCGCAACCAACAGCGTCCGAGCCAGGTTGCCGACTCGCATGTCACCTCCGAGCATAGGTCCGCCGTTGGCCCGCGAACATGATGTTCACGAACCTCTAACAGCCCCCCGACCGACGACGGCTGGCTGACTCAAGCGCACGCTCGGATCGGGCAGAATGCGTGCCCATGGGTATCGCCGGCCTGAAGGCGGCTGAGCAGAAGATGCGCGACGCGGGCCAGCCGGAGGAGGCGGTCCGCAACCTGCGCAGCGCCTACGAGCGGCTCGCCGGCGGCCGGCCGGTGATGCTGGCGAGCGCCGAGCTGGAGCCGGCCGGCGACGTCGCCCGGCTCGAGCAGCTGCCCGCTGCCGACCCCGCGCTGGCGCTGGCGCACGTCGCGGTGGTCAAGCTCAACGGTGGCCTGGCGACGACGATGGGCCTGCGCAGCCCCAAGTCGCTCGTGCAGGCACGCGACGGCCACTCGTTCCTGGACGTGATCGTCGGTCAGACGCTCGAGTTGCGCCGGCGCCACGGGATCGCGCTGCCGCTCGTGCTGATGGACAGCGAGGCGACGCGCCGCGAGACGCTGGCGGCGCTGGCGCGCCATCCCGAGCTCGACGCCGGCCTCGCGCCCGACTTCCTGCAGAGCATGATTCCCAAGCTCGACGCCAGGGAGCTGGCGCCGGTCAGCTGGCCGCAGGAACCGTCGTTGGAGTGGTGCCCGCCCGGCCACGGCGACGTCTACGGGGCGCTGCGCCGCTCGGGGATGCTCGCCCAGCTGCTGGCGCGAGGGTTCGAGCACGCGATGATCTCGAATTCCGACAACCTCGGGGCGACGGTCGACCCGCGGATCGCGGCCCACCTGGCGACGTCCGGGATCCCGTTCCTGATGGAGGTGGTCGAGGGGACCGAGGCCGACCGCAAGGGCGGCCACATCGCGCGCCGGCGCGCGGACGGCCAGCTGGTCCTGCGCGAGACCGCGCAGACGCCGCCCGAAGACGAGGAGTCGTTCCGCGACTACCGTCGCTGGCGGTATTACAACACCAACAACTTGTGGGTCGATCTGCGCGCGCTTGCGCACATGCTCGAGCAGCGCGACGGCGTGCTCGAGTTGCCGCTGATCGTCAACCGCAAGACGGTCGACCCGCGCGATCCGGGCTCGCCGGAGGTGGTCCAGCTAGAGAGCGCGATGGGGGCCGCGATCGAGCGCTTCGGCGGCGCACAGGTCCTGTGCGTGCCGCGCACGCGCTTCGTCCCGGTCAAGAGCACCGACGACCTGCTCGTGCTGCGCTCGGATGTCTACGCGCTGACCGACCAGATGACCGTCGAGCCGGTGCCCGAGCGCGCCGCGCAGCTCCCCTACGTCGAGCTCGACAAGCGCTTTTACCGGCTGCTGGACGAGTTCGAGGCCCGCTTTGCGCACGGCGCGCCGTCGTTGCGCGAGGCGCAGCGGCTCGTCGTGCACGGGGACGTGAGCTTCGGCGCGGGCGTCGTCGTCCGTGGCTAGGTGACGCTCGACGCCGATCAGCCGCTGGTGCTCGAGCCCGGGGCGCAGCTGAGCGGCTGAGCGGCCCCGGGTGGGCGGCCGCGCGGGCCGCCCCCCGGGTGGGCGGCCGCGCGGGCCGCCCCCGTGGGCGGGCCCGCGCGCGGGCCGCCCACCTGCTTGATCTAGCTCCGGCGGCTACGGGTTC
>JBEKRJ010000144.1:0-8644 GCA_049518835.1 Solirubrobacteraceae bacterium | reverse complement strand
CCCGGTTGGACTGTCGCCGAGTCCGATCTCGATCGATTGGATGGCGTTGCTCGAGGTGTCGATCACGACCAGCGAGCTCGAGGCGTTGCACGTCACCCAGATGTTGCCTTCGGGGCTGAGCACGATCGCGGTCGGGATGTGGTTGCCGGCGCCGAGCGCGATCGTCGTCGTGACGCTCTTGGAGGCGGTATCGATCACCGACACCGTGTCGTCGTTGGCGTTCGTCACGTAGGCGCTCGAGCCGTCGGCCGTGAACGCCGTGTTCCACGGCGTCGAGCCGACCGAGACTCGACCAATCGTGCCCATCGACGAGGTGTCGAGGACGATGACCTGGTCACGCTCGGAGTCGGTCACGTAGGCCTGCGTGCCGTCGGGGGTGACCGTCACCCCGTGCGGATTGCGTAGCCGCTCGCGCACCTTGCGCACGGTGGCGTTCGACGTGGCGATCACGTACACGCCGTCGGCGCAGGTCACGAGCACGAGCGAGCCGTCTGGGGAGACCGTGACCACCTCGGGTGCCTCGCCGACGGTGATCGTCCCGGTCACGGTCTGACTCGCCACGTCGACCACCGAGATCGTCTGGGAGCCACCCGGGCCCGTGTTCGGCCCGGTGTTGGCGACGTAGGCGGTGGTGCCGTCGGGCGTGATCGCGATCCCGTGAGGGTAGACCCCCACGATCACGGTGCCAGTGATCGTGTTGGTCGCGGTCGTGATCACCGAGACGGCGTTGGTGCCCGAATCGGTCACCCAGACCTCGGTGCCGTCCGGCGTCGCGGCGACCCCATAGACGTTGGTCAGCGATTCCTCCGTGGGGCTGCTGGTGGTGATCGCCGAGACCAGCGTGTACGTCGAGGCGTTGAAGATCGCGACGTTGCCGCCGACGATCCCGGGAACGTACGCGAACGGGCCGCTGGCGCCCGAGCTCACATCATTGCCCTCGACCGCCGCGATCCTCGCCAGGTAGACCTTGTCGCTGCCCCCGCTCTTGAAGTCGGCGGCGTGCGTCGTGCGGTTCTCGACGTACCGGCTGACGGCGCCCGGGAGCGCGCGGGCTGCTCGCTTGGCGGGGCTGGGGCGTGCCTGCGCCTTCCACGGCAGGGGCGGCCGCGTGGTCTCCTGGACCGGGAGCGTCTGGTTGGCGCCTGGGATCGTCGCGGCCGGGAGCGTCTCGACCTCCGTCTCGGCCTGCCAGAACTGCTCGATCGTTGGCGGCAGCCGCGGGAACGTCGAACCCCTGCCGTTGGAGAAGCCGAGCGCCGAGGTCAGGTCGCCGAACGTCTGGCGGCGCCAAGCGGTGATGTTCGGCTCCTGCACACCGGTCAGCGTTTCGAGAAATTGGATCACCGACGTGTGGTCGAACTGCTCGGTGGCGACGTAGCCGCCGACGGTCCAGGGCGAGACGATGTGGCATGGCACCCGGACGCCGCCGCCGATCGGCCAGTTCGGCTGCCCTGGGAGCTGGATGAACTCAGCCGCGGTTCCGGCCGGCGGCAGCGGCGGCACGACGTGGTCAAACAAGCCGTCGTTCTCGTCGTAGTTGATGATGAACACGGTCTTTGCCCAAAGGTCGCGGTTTTCGGCCACCGCGTTGAGCTTCGATGCGAGGAAGTTCGATCCCGACGCGGGAAGGTAGGCCGGATGCTCGCTCTGTCCGGAGGTCGGGATGATCCAGGAGACCGTCGGCAGCCGGTCGTGCCTGGCGTCCCACTCGAACCGGTCGGGCGGGTAGATCGTCAGGGCATTCTCGTACAGCGTCGAGCCGGGCGTCGCGTTCTGGTAGGCCGCGAACCACTTCATCGGGTTGCAGCCGTAGTCGTCCTCTTCCTGGTAGATGCGCCAGCTGATTCCGGCCTCGGTCAGGCGCTCGGGGTAGGTCGTCCAGGTATAGGGCTTGCCGGTGTAGGGGCTGGGCACCACGTTTGAGGTGATCGGGCCGCCGCCCGTGCCGAGCGGGTCGATCATGCCGGTCATCAGGTACATGCGGTTAGGCCACGTCGGGCCCAGCACCGAGCAGTGGTAGGCGTCGCAGAGCGTGAACGTCTCGGCCAGCGCGAAGTGAAACGGGATGTCCTGGCGCTCGTAGTAGCCCATCGTGTACCAGTAATGATCAACGCCGTCGGCCACGTAGTGAGTCGGGACCCAGTCGTTGTTCAGGGCAGTGGTCGGGGCGCCGGACGTGTCGCCCACGGTGATGGCGAGCGACTCGTGCTGGTAGGTCCAGGCGTGCGAGGTCGAGGGAATCGCCTGCGAGCTGGTCGTCAGCGTGTCGAGGTGCCACGGCAGCAGGTACCCGTCGGGGTTGTAGGGGTCCTGTTGGTAGAAGATCGACTTGCCGTTGGGCTGGATCAGCACGCTTGGGTCGCCGAAGCCGCGCACGCCTGCGAGCGTCCCAAAGTAGTGATCGAACGAGCGGTTCTCCTGCATGTGGACGACGACGTGCTGGACGTCTCTGAGCGAACCGCGCCGGGGACCCGCGGCCGCGGCGCGGGCGAGCGCCGGCGGCAGCAGCGAGGAGGCGAGCACGCCACCTGCACCGGCGGCGGCGGAGCCTAACAGGCGACGACGGGTAACCTCGGGCATAGAAAACGATCCTTCCGGACTGGCGTCGAAAATAAGGCCCGACGCCTCCCCAGCGCGGACCACGCGACGACGGACTTATGAGCCATCCCTCTCGGCCTGGATCCTAAGCTCCGTTCCGGGTCGCTGGTGTTACCGAAATGTTGCTCTCGTGTGATCGAGGCGTAGCCCGATCTCGGGTCCACAAAGGACCGGGGCGGACACATCTTGTTAACTTGGTGGGGCGGGCTGGATTAGAGGATTGTCGGCGTCAAGTCACGCGAGAGGAAGGAAGCAGCGATGGATCGACGCTCTGTTCGCGCGCGGGTGGGGGCGGGCGCCCGACTGGATAGATTTTCTCGCCGGCTTGCCGGCGTTGCAGCGCTTGCGCTGGGTGTGTTGGGGGTTGCGGCGATTCCTGCTGCGTCCGTCGCGACGCCGGTGGCCTCGGCTCCCACCCTGGGAAGGTACGGGGACAACCTCGGCATCCAGCCCGGGCTGGTCAAGCACATCTGGTTGATCATCCTCGAGAACAAGTCCTACGACGCGTCGTTCACGGGGCTCAACAACAACACCTATTTGTGGCAGACGCTGCCGAGCCAAGGCGCGCTGCTGAAGGACTACTTCGCGACCGGCCACAGCAGCCAGGACAACTACACCACGCTGGTGTCCGGACAGGCGCCGCAGCCCGACGTCCAGGATGACTGCACGTACTACAACAACGACGCCGATGCCGCCACGGCCGGCGGCGTCGCCACTGACAACGGGGTTGACGTCTCGGGCGGGAGCCTCCTGGCCAATCCGTATTACGGCCAGTGGACGGCGGCGGCGGGCCCGAACGGCTACATCGGCAATTCGTCGACCCACACTCCGACCACACTCGGGTGCGTGTATCCGTCGAGCGTCGAGACCCTGTTCAACCAGTTCGATTCGGCAGGGGTCAGCTGGAAGGGCTACGCCCAGGACCTCGGCGACACGAGCAACAGCGGTCCGACCGGCGCCCCGAACCTGACTGTGGACGAGGATGCGTGTGGCGCGCCGTATGACAACGCAAGCGCGACCACGTGGCCATATGCGAACCCCCTCGCGACGAGCTCGACGATGGATCCGAATCCGGGTGCGGCGAGCGCCGGCGGCGCCTATGTGCCAAAGCATTTCCCGTTTCCGTGGTTCGCGTCGCTGCTGGACAATCCCAACGACTGCAACAGCTCGCACATCGAGCCGCTGTTCGACAATCCGGGGGCTGACTTCTACAGTGACCTGAAGGCCGACGAGGGCCGCCCGGACGCCTACCCCAACTTCGTCTGGATCACCCCGGACAACTGCTCGGACGCTCACGACGCGGAGTGCGTCAACGGCTCTGCCGCTGCTTCGACTGAGCTCAACGGGTACACCGAGGGCGGCAACCTGTCGGGCGGCTTCTCGGCACCGGACATCCCGAACGCGCCGACGAACGGGACGGGCGGGCTGTATGCCGCCGACCTGTTCCTAGAGCACGTGATCCCGGAGATCGAGAGCTCGAAAGAGTTCAAGGACGGCGGCCTGATCGACGTCACCTTCGACGAGGGGTATCCGCCGTACACCTACAGCAACTCGTTCTACAACGACTCTGGCAACTACGACACGCTGGGGATCCAACCGGGCGCGTCGGCTGCGCTGGCGACCGACGCGGCGGGCGAGACGCTTGATCGCCACGGCCGCTTGATCGAGGTGATCGGCGAGCCGACGGGCCCGAACACGCCGCTCGTACGAGACCCGACGACGGGCGAGCAGCTCTCGCCTGGCCCGGGCGACAACGCCGGCCTCGACCGGCCCGACAACTGCCTCGCGCAGACCCCGACCAACTCGGTGCAACCGGTGCCGTATGACCCGGTCACCGGAGCTGTGGGCACGTGCGTGCTCGGGCCCCAGGCCTCGACGACCGCGACCGACTCGTCGACGAAGGCGCGCACGGACACGAGCGGCGTCTCTGGCAGTTCCGGCTCGTCGACGATCAGCGACAACTCGATCAAGGTCAGCGACGAGGGTCGTCCGGTCAGCGGCGCGAACATCCCCAGCGGTGCGTACGTCGGCACGGTCACCGACGGTCCGACCGGGAGTTGCACCAGCCCGTTCAGCTGCAGCCCGACAGGGTTGATGCCGTCGGCGGTTGCGGTCGGCGCGGGCGGCTCGACGGGCTTTGAAGAGCAGGGCTATTTCACGCTGGTCGACTCGCAGGGCGCTGCGATCACCCCGACTGGGGCGGTGACCAGCGTCACGCTCGCCGCCGACTGCGATCCGACGCCGACGGACATGGGCGGATCGTCGTCGTCGTGCGCGGGATTAAGCGATCCGTACTACAACGCGACGTCGCCGACCCCGGGCGGCGGCGACACCGGCAGCGTGCTGATCAGCCCGTACATCAAGCCGGGGACGGTCAGCACCGTCTACTACAACCACTACAGCTGGCTGCGCACGATGGAGGACCTGTTCGGCGTGGCTTGGTCCTCGCCCGGCCTCGACGGGGAGGGTCACCTCGGCTACGCCGCGCAGCCCGGCCTCGTCCCGTTCGGGCCCGACGTGTTCACCAACGCACCGCGACAACGCCGCGGGCAGCGGGGCGGGGGACACTGACGGCGTTTGGGCGATCGCCGCTGCGGTTAGCGAGTGACTCTCGTTCCGGAGAGGAGTGAGGCTCGATCTGAGCAAAATCGAGACGATCGACGTGCATCAGCGCACATCTGACGTCGGCCGTGTTCGTGAGCTGGGCCTGAGGGCCCGGCTCACGGCCGCGCTGATCCTCGCCGGCCTCGTGCCGGCGGGGTGTGGGGCGAGCACGTCGGACACGACGACGGTGCAAAACCACTTCCCCAAGCCGGCAAAGGTATCGGCGGCGGTCCGGGCTCAGGAGCAGCGGATCCACGAGCAGGTGCTGGCCGGTCTCCATGCACCGGTGCCCAAAGGCCTGAAGCCGGGAGTCGCGGGCTTCATCCCCCGCAACACGATCGCGGTCAACCGGATCGTGACCGCCACCCCGTCCCATCCCCAGCTGGCGATCCAGGGTGACAGCGTCCAGCTGGACCTGCCGAGCGGCCACGCAGTGGCCACGATGAACGGCCCGCTCTACAACAACAAATACGTCGGCAGCAACGATCCGACGGTCCCCGCGCAGTTCGTCCTCACTTTCACCAATACGCACGGCACGCTCCCACTCGCGCCGGATGACTTCACGGTCCTGGGCCAGCTCGGCAACAACATCGTCCCGAAGATACGGGTTCAGGGCGGCGGAGCGCTTCCCAGGCAGCTCGATTCCGGCCAACCTCTGACGCTCATCATGAGCACGATCATCGCCGCCGGCGACGGCTCGATCGTGTACAACCCCACGGGCATCGCGAAGCCGGGCCACAAGCCGCTGGTCGGCTGGGACTTCATCGTCGAGGACGACTGAGGGCCCGCGGGTCCTGAGGGCCCGCGGGCGGCTCAGGCTTGTCGGTTGCGCCGGCGGCGCCGCACAACGTCAAGCCCGCTCGAGCGCGTCCTTGTGGCGGTCAGTCATCGGGCGAGTTCGATCCGGTGCTGGTCAGCAGGTCTGGGATTGGCGCGAGCGTCTCGAGCGCAGCCCCGATGTCGGCGTCGACCTGCTGGCGCTGCCTGATCGGCAGGTTCTCGATGGACACCCAGGCACTGTTGGCGTGGGTCGCGTTGATCGCGCCGATCAGCGCGATAAGCTCGGCCCTCGCATCCGCGACGAGATCTGGCGCGACCGGGGCGAGGGCCGGCTCGAGCTCGCCCAATAGCGTCCGCACGGCGGCGACATCCGCCGTGATCGAGGCGAGGTCGGTACCGCTGCCGTAGTCGTCATCGGCGCTCAGCGAGTCGCGGAGTGCGTCCTCGAGCACCTCGTGCGGGCGCAGCAGCCAGTTGCCGATGCCGGTGGCGGTGGCGGGGAGGTAGGTCGAGAGCGGGACCTTGACCAGCTGTGCCAGGAGGCGCTCGAGGGTGGCGGCGTCGGGCGCCGCGGTGGCCAGGTCGCGCTTGGTCCAGAGGTCGAACTCGATCCGGTGGAAGCCTGTGAAGCTGGGATCCGCCGTCCCTAGCGGATGTCCGGCGGCCAAGCCGTCGATCTCGCCGCCGAGCGCGCCGAAGCACCCGTAGGCTCCGTCGTCCTGGCCGATCTCGAGCCATGTCAGATGCGCAGACAGCCACCCGGACTGCGCCTTTGCCAGGTTGCCCGAGCCGATCGCCGCCGACAGGGTCGCCAACTGTGATCGCAGCGTCGACAGCTTCCCTGCGACGTACCCGCGGTATCCCTCCAGCTCCTGTCTTTCCGCTGTCAGGTAGGAGCAGCCAACGACGGTCCTCTTGACGTTTCCGGTCGGGTCAAGCCACTGCACCCCGCACGGCGGTGCGGTCTGGGACGGCACGACGATCGCGAAGAAGTTGCGATGAACCGCGAGGGTGCGCGGCGGTGCCGCCCAGTACGTCACCGTGACCGCGCTGATGCCGTTAGGTACAAGTCCCAACCCGGGTGTGCCCCGCGCAGAGAGCAGCGGGTAGGGGGTGCCTGTCGCCGGATCACATTCCTGTGTGCGGCCGTTGCCGTCAAGCACGGCGATGCACAGCGCCGCCTGGCGATACTCGCTTCGCAAGACGGGCAGCGACTCCTGCTCGATCGTGCGCTGGACGGGCGTGAGGCAGCGCGGCGGGGCGATGCGAAATGAGAGCAGGTGCTCGGCAGGCACCAGGTAGATGCGGCCCCCGAACGCAGCGTCGCCGACGAACCGGGTTGCCGACATGATCAGGCCGGACGCGCCCAGCGAGGCGACCTGCCCGGGGCTGAGTCGATCAATCGGTCGCTGGGGCGCGCTAAACACCGAGTACTCGGCCGCGAGGCCAGCGGGTAGCCTGGTCCCGGCTGGGGCCGGTGTGCCGGGGGTCGGATACGACGAGCATGGCCGACTCGACGCGCGCGCCCCGAACCCGCCCGCGGGACCAAGCAGAATCGCGGCCGCGACGCCGACGGCTAGCGCCACGGCAGCCACGGCGATCGAGGTTGCGCGCCTGGACGCGGGCACGACGCCCAAGTGTCGCACCACCAGGTCGCCGCCGCCGGGTTCCTCCCCAACCTCGAGGTGTGGATCAGCTGGCCCATGCGAGAACCCCCATGATCCGTGCTTGACGCGCAGTCGATCCAGGCTGGGGCTTGATGCTAGTGGTGCATACTTGCAGGATGTGCCTCTAGATCGTCGCCAGTTCCTGATGCGCTCCGGTTCCGCCGCGATCGCGGCGGGCGCGCTCGGCGGCGCCGGCATCTCCGAGGTCGACGCCGCTGAGCGTCAGGGTCAGGTGCAGCCGGGCTCGCGGGACCCGCTGCAAGCCGATGGTCCGCTTCAGTACGTAACCGCTTCGGATCCCGCGGCTCGGCTCCCGGCGGTCCCATTCCACGGGCCGTGGCAGGCGGGAATCGTCGATCCGCCACCGCCCGCGGCATGCTTCGTCTCCTTTGACGTCACCGCCACCACCACCGGCGAGTTGATCGACCTGCTGAAGACGCTCACTGGGCGCGCGCGTGTCCTGACCCAGGGCGGCGTCCCTGCCGACCTCGGGCCCGTCGCGCCGCCGTCGGACAGCGGCACACTCGGGCCGGACATCCCCGCCGACGGGCTGACGGTCACGGTCGGGTTCGGGTCGACCCTGTTCGACGGGCGTTTCGGGATCGCCGATCGCAAGCCCAAGCATCTGACCGAGATGACCTCGTTCCCCAACGACAACCTCAACCCGGACCTGTGCGGCGGCGATCTGCTGTTGCAGATCTGCGCCGGGAGCCCCGACACGGTCATCCACGCATTGCGGGACATCGCCAAGCACACCCGCGGCGGGATGCAGATCCTGTGGCGGATGGACGGCTTCGGCTCGCCTGAGCGGCCCGCCGGCGTTCCGCGCAATCACTTCGGCTTCATGGACGGGATCGCCAACCCGAACGTCACCGATCCGGACGTCGCCGACCGGCTGATGTGGGTCGTGCCGGGGATCGGTGAGCCCGAGTGGGCCGTCGGCGGCACTTACCACGTCTGCCGGATCATCCGGATGTTCATCGAGTTCTGGGACC